>CAZLYE010000324.1:0-5188 GCA_964562865.1 uncultured Binatia bacterium (SeqCode)
GTGGTGGATCCGGCAGTCAGTGAGCCGCGCGATCGCCGATCAGGCCCGAACGATCCGCATCCCCGTCCACATGATCGAGACCATCAACAAGGTCATCCGCACCTCCCGCTACCTGGTCCAGCAGTACGGACGCGAGCCCACGGCCGAGGAGATCGCGCAGCAGATGGAGATGCCGGCCGACAAGGTACGCAAGGTCCTGAAGATCGTGAAGGAGCCGGTGTCGCTCGAGACCCCGATCGGCGACGACGAGGAGAGCTCGCTCGGCGACTTCGTCGAGGACCGCCAGACACTGTCGCCGGCCGACGCCGCGATGGCGCTCTCGCTGGAGGAGCAGACGCGAAAGGTGCTCGCGACTCTCACCCCGCGCGAGGAGCAGATCCTCCGGCTGCGTTTCGGCATCGGCGAGAAGTCCGACTACACCCTCGAGGAGGTCGGCCAGCGCTTCGCGGTCACGCGCGAGCGCATCCGGCAGATCGAGGCCAAGGCCCTCCGCAAGCTGCGGAGCCCCAACCGGGCCCGCGCGCTCGAGACGTTCGTGCAGCGTCAGTAGGAGGGCACGTCCGAGGTGACACGAGCCGACCCGCCGGGGGACCGTTGCGGGCCGGCTGGAGGAGCGGGATGCTCGACAATCTGGAGAAGGAGCTGCGGAAGTGGCGGCAGAGCCGCGCTTCCAAGCCCCAGCGCGAAGCGCCGAGTGACCGGCGCACCGTCAAGGTGAACGGTCAGGAGGTGCTGGTCGTGCGCAAGAAGCAGAAGCCTAAGACGGACGCGACGGAGTAGCGCCGGGCCGATCGGGGACGGCGTGTGCGGTGGCCGGGGGCGGCCTCGCCGCTCACGCTCGGCGCCGCTCAGCGCCGCGTTGTGGACCGGGGCGCTCGCTCGGCGCCTTCGAAGATCGCGGCGACGCCGCCCCCGGCCACCGCACACGCCGACGACCGTCGGGTGGCGCTAATGGCTCGCCGTCCGGAGCTTCTGGTTCTCGCGCAGTGGGGGCGGGGTACCGACGACGACCGTCTCGGTTCCTTGGAGGCCGGTCGTGACCTGGACGCGGTCGCCGAAGTCCCTGCCGACGGTGACCGGGGTGCGGTGGGCGCGGTCGTCGGTGACGGTCCAGACGAACGGCGCGCCGCGGTCGTCGCGGATCGCCGTCCGCGGGACGAGGACGCCCGCGCCGGCTGCGGGGTCGAGCGGATCGAGGAACGTCATCCGCGCGCTCATGTCCGGCCACAGGAACTCGTCCGGGTTCTCGATCTGGACCTCGACGCGCAGCGTCCCCTTCTGCCGGTCGACCTGCGGGGAGAGCTTCACGACGTGCGCCGTGTAGCGGCGGTCGGGGTACGCGTCCGGGATGACCTCGGCGCGCTGGCGGAGACGGATCTTCGCGAGCTCGCTCTCCGTCACGTCGACCTGTCCGCGGAGGTCGTCGAGGTTCGCCATGCGGATCAGGTCGCCGGAGCCGGCGAAGCCGCCCGGGACGGCGATCTCGCCCACCTCCTTCAGCTTGGCGAGGATGACGCCCCGGCGCGGTGCGCGGAGCGTCGTGTACTCGAGCGAGACGCGCGCCTGCGCGAGCTCCGCCTCCGCCTGGCCGACCGCCGCGGCGGCGGACTCGGCCTCGGCGGCGCGGACGTCCAGCTCGTCCCGCGAGACGACGCCCTGCGCGGCGAGCGTCCGGGCCCGCGCGAGCTGCGCCCGCTTGAGGGTCTCGGTCGCGTGGGCCTGCCGGAGGTTGGCCTCGGCACGCTGGACCGCCGCCTCGTAGTCGCGCGCGTCGATCTGGACGAGCGGGTCGCCCACCTGCACGTGGTCGCCCTCCTCGACCATGTAACGGTCGATCCGCCCGGCCACCCGGACGCCGATCGCGATGTAGCGGTCGGCACTGACCACGTACCCGGCGCCGGACAGCACCGGGACGCCGGCGCCGCCCGCCTCCGGGACCGTCGCCTGTGCCACGTCCACGACCGCGGGGCGCCCCGCGACGACGCGGTAGGCGCCCGCCGCGATGAGGAGTACCGCGACGCCGGCAGCGAGGCCGAGGACCCGGCGTCCCGGCCCGCGGGGCGGGGACGAGATCCCGCGCTCGAGGCGCAGCGCCGCGAGATGCCGGCGGAGCTCCTCCGCGGTCCCGGCCATCACGCCCGGTGGAGCGCGTCCACCACACGGATCCGCGCGGCGCGCCACGCGGGCGGGATCCCGCCGAGCACGCCGACCGCGCCCGCGAACACGAGGCCGAGGAGCGCGCCTCCCGGGGAGAGGCGAAGGAGAACCGTCGCCACGCTGAAGGTCATCATGCTGAACTGCACGCCGGAGAGCAACGTGTTGATGGCCCACACGGCGAGCGCAGCGAGCGCGCTGCCCGCCGCGAGCCCGCCCGCGGCGAGCAGGAGCGACTCGGTGAGGAACGAGAGCAGGATCGCCGCGCGCCCGAAGCCGAGAGCCCGGAGCGTGCCGATCTCCGCGGTCCGGCTCGCCACCGCCGCGTACATCGTGTTGAGCGCGCCGAAGGCGGCGCCGGTCGCCATGACGGCCGCGAGCGTGACGACCAGGATGTAGAGCGAGTTGGCGCTCTCGGCCTGCTCCGCGTAGTACGCCGTCTCCGGCTTCGCCTCGAGCGCGAAGCGCCCGTCGCTCTCGATGCGCTGCACCAGCGCCTGGCGGTCGGTCGCCGGGTCGACGCGGAGGCGCACGCCGGAGAGGAATCCCATCCGCCGCGCGTCGTCCTCGACGTCGCGCACGTCGGCCCAGATCTCGCTGTCGAACGCCGTGCCGCCGGAGTCGAAGACCCCCACGACCGTCCACTGACGCCGCCCGAAGTCGAGCTGGCTGCCGAGCCCGCCGGGCGCGTAGCGGACGAGCGCGCCGCGCCCGACCACCACCTCGCCCAGCTTCGGACGGAAGAGCCGGCCCTCCACGATCCGCACGCCGCGATGCACCTCGAACGCGACCGGCTCCACACCCCGGACGAGCACGTTCTCGCGCGCGCCGCCGCGGGTGCGGATGAAGGGCTGGTTCACCACCTCCGGGGAGGCGAGCGGCGACCCGTCGGACGCCCGTGCGACGCCCGTCAGCATGCGGAGCACCTGCGCCGCCTCGCGCGGGACGATGCTCGAGCCGTCGCTGGTCGAGCCCTTCCGCATCACGATGAGGTTGTCGGGCTCGCCCGTCGCGACGAGCATCCGCTGGAGCCCGCCGACGAGCGCCGCGAGGAGCATGGTCGCGGCGACGACGAGCGCGACGCCCGCCATGGTGAACGCGGTCGTCCACCGACGGACGAGGAGGTTGCGGACGTTGTACGTGAGCGGGAGCGCCATGGTCAGAAGAGCCGCCGGAGCGCGTCGGCGACGTTCAGACGCGCGCCGTTCCACGCGGGCACGATGCCCGCGACCAGGCCCACCGCGAGCGCGATCGCGACGCCCTCGGCGGCGACCGTGGGCGACATGCGGAAGCTCGCGAGGGGGCCGAGGAACGGCATGTTGCCCGTCTTCCCCGCCGCCGCGAGCGCGCGGAAGATGACCCACGCGCCGCCCGCGCCGATCACGCCGCCGAGGAGCGCCTGGAGCGTCGACTCCGCCACCAGCCCGAGGAGGATCGGGCGTCGGCGGAACCCGAGGCTCTTCAGGACCGCGATCTCCGGCGTCCGCTCGCGCACGCCCATGGCGCTCGTGTTCGCGGCGATCAGGACCACCGCGCCGACCACGAGGAAGCCGACCACCAGGATCACGCGGACGAAGCTCTGGAACGAGCTGAAGAAGCTCGAGATGAACGACTTCTCGGTCTCGGCCGCGATCTCGGCCTCGGAGTTCCGGAAGAGGTCGTCGATCGCGCGCATGACCGCGTCGACGTGCTCCGGCCGGTCCGCGCGCACCCAGATCATCCCGACCGAGGCGAAGCGGTTGAAGGACTCCATCGCCTCCTCGAGGTACTTGCGGTTGAACCAGAGCACGATGGAGTTGCCGTTGAGGCTCGGGATGATGCCGACGATCTGGAGCGTCAGGTCGACGGGGAAGACCGTCCCCCTGAGGGTGATCTCCTGCCCGATCCGCCAGCCGAACTTCCGGAACGTCTGCTCGCCGACGAGCGCGCCGTTACGCGTCCGCCGGAAGCGCTCGAGCGCCGCTGGGTCGATTCCGTAGTCGGGCCAGACGTCCGCGATCGTATCCGGGTCGACGGCGAAGTTCGGGAAGAGGTTCTTCGGCTCGTCGTAGATGCCGCCGAACCACGAGTAGTGATTCACTCCCGCGACGCCCGGGACGCCGCGCACCTTGTGGACGAAGGCGAAGGGCAGCCAGTAGGTCAGCCCCGCCTTGTGGTGGACCGAGATCCGCACGTTCGACGCCGTGCGCTCGAGGATCGCGTCGAGCGCGCCGGGCAGGGTGAGGACCGCGCACACGAGGAACACCGACAGCGCGATCGAGAGCGTGGTGAGCACCGTCCGGAGCGGGTGCCGGAAGAGGTTCCGGAGGACGAGCCGGGTGTGGGTCATGACCCGGCCGGCGCGCCGCCGTTCGCGAGCACGCCCTTGTCGAGGCGGACCACCGCGTCGACGAAGCGCTCGGCGCGCGGGTCGTGCGTCACCATCACGACGGTCTTCTCGAATGCCCGGTTGAGCTCGCGGAGCAGCGTCAGGATCTCGACCGCGGACTTCGCGTCGAGGTCGCCGGTCGGCTCGTCGGCGACCACGAGGTCGGGGTCGGTCACGATGGCGCGGGCGATCGCGACGCGCTGCTGCTCGCCGCCGGAAAGCTGCTGCGGGCGGTGGCTCTCGCGCGCCGCGAGCCCCACCGCGGCGAGTGCGATGCGCGCGCGCCGGCGCCGTTCCACACGCGGCAGGTCGGTCAGGAGGAGCGGCAGCTCGACGTTCTCGACCGCGCTCAGCACCGGGATCAGATTGTAGGACTGGAACACGAGCCCGACGTGTCGCGCGCGCCACGCGGCGAGCGCGTCCTCGTCGAGCCCGGAGAGCGGGCGGCCCGCGACCACCACCTCGCCACTGTCGGGCCGGTCGAGGCCGGCGACCAGGTTGAGCAGCGTGGACTTGCCCGAGCCCGACGGCCCCATGAGCGCGACGAAGCGGCGGCTCGGGATGTCGAGCGTCACGTGCTCGAGCGCGTGCACCAGGTCGACCCCGCGCCGGTAGAGGCGCGAGACGTCGCGGACCTCGATCATGCCGGCTCCTCTTCTGCCCGGC
>CAZLYE010000325.1:0-3019 GCA_964562865.1 uncultured Binatia bacterium (SeqCode)
GACGCGGTGGTTGTTCCCGTCGTCCCGGGTCCAGACGACGACGAAGCTTCCGTCGCCCGCCATGAAGGTCCTGGGCGCGGTCTGGCTGCTCGTCAGCTCGCCGTCCACCGAAAATTCGTCGGATGCGATCGAGGGGAGCAGCGTCTGGCCGCTCAGACGCAGAGTGCAGCCAAGCAGCATCGCGACGGCGGCCGGTAGCCGCATGACATCCTCCCTCGAGCGTTGCGACGATGATATGCCTCGGCCGCCGCTCCGGCGCCGCACGATACAATCCGCCCCTCTCATGGCGACTGGCAGCAGCACGACGGGGAAGATCCTCTTCCGTCAGGTCGAGAAGGCGATCGAGGCCCTCGAGCGCTCGAGTGACCCCTCGGCGACGATCATGCAGACGGCGTCGACGGTCATCGAGCAGTTCTCGGAGGTCCTCGGCGTGCGCGGAGGCCGGCTCTACGAGCGGCGTGACGGCGGCTATGAGCTCGTCCGCACCTTCGGCGGCGTGCCGTCGGTGACGCCGGGCCTCTTCATCCCCGACAGCTATCCGCCGATCGAGCGCGTGGTCGACGAGGGCGTCACGGTCATGGACCTCGATGCCCCGGGCGTCGACGCGGAGCTCGAGCGGCGGCTCGGCGCGGAGCGGTTCGCGGCGATCGCGGTGGGAGAGGAGCAGTACATCCTGTCGTTCTCGGTCGACCCGAAGGTGCCCGAGGACGACCTCCTCGCGTCGCTCGGGATCATGCGCCTCGCGGTCGATCAAAAGCTGCGGGAAGGCCGCTACATCTCGGCGCTCCAGGAGGCGCGCCGGATCCAGATGTCGCTGCTGCCCAAGCGCGCGCTGCGGCGCGGCTCGATCGAGGTCGCGGGCTTCACGACGCCGGCGGAGTTGGTGGGCGGCGACTATTTCGACTTCATCCCGGTCTCGGACCGGATCCTGGGCCTCGCGATCGCGGACGCGTCGGGCCACGGGCTGCCGGCGGCGCTCCAGGTGCGCGACGTCTACACGGGACTGCGCATGGCGGTCGAGCGCGACTTCAAGATCGTGCGCACCGTCGAGCGGCTGAACCGCATCATCCACGAGTCGCGCGTCACGACGCGCTTCGTCTCGCTCTTTTACGGCGAGGTCGAGGACGACGGCAGCCTCATGTACGTCAACGCGGGCCACCCGCATCCGCTGCACTTTCACGGCAGGTCCGTGACGCCTCTCATCCAGACGGGCCTCGTGCTGGGCCCCACCGCCAACGCGACCTACACGCGCGGGTACCGCCGGCTCGAGCCCGGAGACGCCCTGCTGATGTACACCGACGGCATGGTCGAGGCGCACGGACCCAACGACGAGGAGTTCGGCGTGGGGCGGCTGACGCGCGCGTTCCTGGAGCTGCGCGACCTGCCGTGCGACGAGCTGGCGCGCGCCCTCATCCGCCGCGTCAGCGAGTGGGCCTGTTCGACCGAAGAGCTCGCGGCGGCCAAGCCCGGCGATGAGCTCGAGGACGACCGGACCGTGGTCGTGCTCAAGCGGCACTCCGGCCCCGCACCCGCGGCCGACGAGCGTCGGACGACGGGCGCGACCGTCGCTCCAAAGACCTCGTAGCGAGCGCGAGGCGCCGAAGAGGCGCGACCGGAGCGTCGGCCGGCGCCAGGACTCGAGGTTCTCGGCGAGATACAGGGTGGTCAGATCCCGCCGGCGCCGATCGCGCCGACGATCTCGTGGGGGCCGAGGCGGCTCCCGGCGGGGAGCGTCATGGGAGCCGAATTGTATGGCCGGGCCGGTCAGGCCCGATGGCGCGCTCGGAAGAATTCCGCCGTCTTCTTCAACCCGTCCTCGAGCGCCGTCCACGGCGGGAGGTCGAAGTCTCGGCGGACCTTCGAGCCGTCGAGGACGCTGCGCTGTTGCTCGCCGGCGGGCGCCGGGACGTGCGGAGGCGTCGCGGTGTAGCCGTACTCCTTCGCGAGGAGGGCGAAGAGGCGGTTGACCGACGTCTCGACCCCCGTGCCGAGGTTCCACACGCCGCTCTTGTCGCTCCGGGCCGCGCGCACGGCGGCCTCGACCAGGTCGCCGACGAAGACATAGTCCCGAGTCTGTTCCCCGTCGCCGTTGATCTTGAGCGGCCGCGCGCCGAGCATCGCCTCGGAGAAGATCGCGACGACGCCGGCCTCGCCCGTGCCGTCCTGCCAGGGGCCGTACACGTTGGCGTAGCGGAAGACCTGCGTCTGGAAGCCGTGAACGACCCGGTAGTAATGCATGTACTTCTCGATCGACAGCTTCGCGCAGCCGTAGGGGGAGACGGGGTTGGTCGGGTGGGTCTCCGGAGCGGGACGGCCGCCCTCGGGCTCGCCGTAGATGGCGCCGCCGGTCGAGGAGAAGAGGACGTGTCGGACCCCCGCGCGGCGCATGGCCTCGAAGAGCATGAGCCCCCCGATGACGTTCGCGCGCGCGTCGCCGATCGGGTCGGCGACGCTGTGCCGCAGGTCGATCTGGGCCGCGTGGTGGGAGACGAAGCCGATCTTCTCCTCGCGCAGCAGGGGCTCGAGGTCGGCGGACGCGATGTCCGCTCGGACGAACCGGGCACCCTCGGGCACGCGCTCCATCCGCCCCGAGGAGAGGTCGTCCACGATCACCACACGATGCCCGTCCGCGAGGTGCCTCTTCGCCATGTGGGAACCGATGAATCCCGCCCCGCCGGTGACGAGGATGTTCATAGAATCCTTTCGCGTTGAAGACCCCGACGAGCCCCGGCATGATAGCGAACAATCGTCCGGATTCGCGTCTCGCGATCGAGCCGCGCGAGCTCGGCCTCTCCGAGGCGCCGCGCGCGTTCTACCGGCGCAAGACTGAGCGCGTCGCGCGCGCTCTCGTCGGCGCGTGGCTCGCGCGCCGGTGGCGCGGCCGCTGGTACGGCGCGCGCATCGTCGAGACCGAGGCCTACCTGGGCGCCGGCGACCGCGCGGCCCACTCGTGGGCCGGCCGGCGCACCGCCCGCGTGGAGCCGATGTACGCCGACGGCGGGCACCTCTACGTCTTCCT
>CAZLYE010000326.1:0-2966 GCA_964562865.1 uncultured Binatia bacterium (SeqCode)
TGGGGCGTCGCGCGCGTCTCGATCTTCGGACCGGGGAGCCAGTCGTTCCCCATCGCCATCGTGCCGCTCAAGAACCTCGGCGGGGACGGAGGTGGCGCCGCGGGCACCCGCTTCGCGCAGATCCTGTCGCACGATCTCGACCTCTCCGGGTACTTCCGCCTCCTCGACCCGAAGACCTTCATCGAGGACCAGCAGTCGGGCATCACGGCACAGGAGGTCGACTTCGTCGGGTGGGCGGCGCTCGGCGCGCAGGCGCTCGTCAAGGGTGGCGTCACGCTGAGCGGCGACACCGCGACGGTGGAGGTCCGTCTCTTCGACGTGCCGGGGCGGCAGGACGTGCCGCAGGCGAGCCGGCGGTACACCGGGCCGCGCGACGATCTGCCGCGCATGGCCCACAAGACGGCCGACGCGATCCTCGAGTACCTGACCGGCGAGCGTGGTCCCTTCGACTCCGCGATCGCGCTCGTCAGCACGCGGAGCGGCCGGCTGAAGGACGTCTACCGCCTGACCTTCGATCAGGACGAGCCGGTTCGGGTGACCGACGAGGGGTCCATCGTGGTGAACCCGCGCTGGCGCCCGGACGCGCACGCGATCCTCTTCACCTCCTATCGCGAGCACTTCCCCCACCTGTTCGAGGTGGACTGGCCGGGCCGGCGGGTGGCACGCGTGGTGCCCGGTCGCGCGGAGGTGCTGGACGGCGCCTGGTCGCCCGACGGCTCGCAGCTCCTCGTGACGCGTGTCCAGGGCGGCAACTCGGACATCTTTCTCGTCGACCGCTCCGGCCAGGTGGTGAAGCAGCTCACCGATCACTGGGCAATCGACGTGTCGCCGGCGTGGGCGCCGGACGGCCACCGCTTCGCGTTCTGCTCGGCCCGCGCCGGCTCGCCGCAGATCTACGTGATGAACGTCGACGGGAGCGGGCTCACGCGCGTCTCGTCCGGGAGCTACAACACGTCACCCGCGTGGTCACCGAAGGGCGATCACCTCGCGTGGACGACGCGCGGGGGCGGATTCCAGATCGTCGTCGCGGGTGCGGACGGCAGCGCGGCGCACACGATCACCACCGCGGGCAGCAACGAGAACCCGTCGTGGGCACCCGACGGACGCTATCTCGTCTTCTCGTCGACGCGCGCAGGTCGCGTGCATCTCTTCTTCGCGGATCGCGACGGGAAAACCCAGAAACAATTGACCCGCGGAGCGGCGGATGATACGTCGCCCGCGTGGTCGCCGCGCCTGGACTGAGTCCCGTGGGCGGCGCCGGCAGCGGAAGGTGGTGGGAATGAGAGTCCGGTGGACGTGGCGGGTGGCGCTGGCCCTGCTGTTGCTGCTTCCCCTCGCGGGAGCGTGCAAGAAGAAGGGACCGCGACCCGGCGAGGGCGGCGCGGGCGGAGCAGGCGCCGGCCTCGGTGAGGAGGCGCTCGGCAGCGGCTCCAGCCTCGAGCGCGCGAAGCGCGGCATGAATCCGGAGGAGGACGGAATCCTCGGCGACGTGCACTTCGCGTTCGACAGCTACGAGATCGACGCGTCGTCGCGCGACGTGATCTCTCGGAACGTCGACTGGCTCCAGAAGAACCCGCGCGCCAAGATCGAGCTCGAGGGCCACACGGACAGCCGCGGGACGATCGAGTACAATCTCGCGCTCGGTGCGAAGCGCGCCAAGGCGGTCAAGGATCAGCTCGTCGGGCAGGGTGTAGCGGCGGAGCGGATCTCGACCATCAGCTACGGAAAGGAGCTCCCGCTCTGTCACGAGGAGGACGAGACCTGCTGGGCGCGCAACCGGCGCGTGCACTCAGTCATCGTCGGCCAGTGACGCACGGCCGGCGACGGGCGGGGTTGCTCGCGCTCCTGGGGCTCGCCGGGTGCGCGACGCGTTCCCAGGTGGTGCAGCAGGACCGGCAGCTTCGCAGCATCGTCCAGGAGCAGCGGAGGCAGCTCCAGGAGGTGCAGCGCGAGCTCGAGCGTCTGCGGGCCGACATGGAGGAAGGGCATGGGCGCCACCCGGCCGGGGCGCCCCTCGACGACCGCGTGACGACGCTCGAGGGTCGCGTCGCGGAGCTCGAGCGCGCGGCAGGGACGACGGGAGCAACTGCGGCGACGGGAGCGACCGGAACGGAGACGACGTCGACGCCCGTCACGCCGCCCCCGCCGTCGTCCACGCTCACGATGACGACTCCCACGATGCCCCCGCCGACGTTGCGCCCGCAGGTCGAGGACGATCCCTGGCGCCGCGAGATCGCGCGTGAGCAGACGGCGGCCGGGGCCGTGAACGTGCCGGAACGTGCCGAGTACCTCGGCATCCTCGACGTCCTCGCGCGTCAGGACTGTGCGCGTGCGGTGCCGCAGCTCAACACCTTCGCCTCCGCGCACAAGGACTCCGCACTCTCCGACAACGCGCTCTACTGGGCGGCACGGTGCTACGCGCTCCGCGGCGACCAGAACCAGGCGGTGTCGAAGTTCTACGACGTCGTGACGCGCTACCCGAAGGGCGACAAGGCTCCCGCGGCACTCTGGGCGCAGGGCAGTCTCTTCGTGGAGATGGGTGACTCACCGGACGCGCGGCTTGCGTTCTCGAAGCTGATCCGGGACTACCCGTCGTCCGAGGAAGCCTCTCGCGCGCGGCAGAAGCTGACCGAGCTGGAGAATTAACGTATCCGGGGGCGGCCCGTCCGGTGCTCGGGCGCTGCGCGCCTCCGATGCCCCCGGACCCCGCGCCTCGCTCGGCGAAGCCTCGCTCGGCTTCGCCCGGGGGCCAACCTTCAAAGGGCTCGAGGCGTCCGATATATGATGCGCCGTGATGCGCGTCGTCCGCCATCTTGCGCAGCACGGCCGGCGACTCGGCCCGGCCGTCCTGACACTCGGGAACTTTGACGGGGCGCACCTCGGCCATCAGGCCATCATCCGCGGCGCGGTCGGCCGCGCGCGCGACGCCGGTGCCCTGTGCGTCGCGCTCACGTTCGAGCCGCATC
>CAZLYE010000327.1:0-7148 GCA_964562865.1 uncultured Binatia bacterium (SeqCode)
CCTCGGCGCCCTCGATCGCGAGGGCCTGCACGATGTGCGAGTCGAGGAAGCGGCCCTCCGCCTTCCAACGTTCGGCGAGCGCGCGGACGCCGTCCCCGCAGGTGACCGCGAAGAGCGCCACGTAATCCGTCGTGCTGGCGCGCCGCGGCGCGACGAAGTCGGCGAGGCAGAGCCCTTCCCCCGACGACTGGCGCGGGAAGGTGAACGACTCCGCGACCTGGTGCCCGGGGCCGTAGAGGACGATCGAGTCGCCGTCGGACTGCGCCGCGAAGAACCTGAAGACGCCGCGCGCCGTCACGGCACCGCTCGCGAGCACCTCGTTCTCGACGGCCGCGACGCGTTCGCGCAGCCGGGTCGCCTTCTCGTCGCCCGCGGCGAGGAGCGTCTCCAGGTTGCCGCGCAGCCCGAGGTGCTTCCCGTAGAGCATGGACGGGTTCACGTAGGGGAAGACGTCCTCCAGCGGAAAGCGGTCGAGCACGTGGCGCTTCAGGTCGGGGGGCGTGGGGATCGGCTGGTCGTGCCGAATGAGCTGCACGGCACCGGCCGTCGCCTGCCCGGAGGCCCGCCCCGCCGTGGGCGATTCGCGGAGACGCGTCTGGTCCGCCTGCACCTTGGCGACGATCGCCTCGCGCGTGCCCTCGCCCAGGAGCTTGTTGGCCAGGTCGAGCCCCTGCATGGCGTCGTTCGCGTAGCAGACGAGGCTGCCGTAGGCGGGTGCGATCTTCGCGGCGGTGAAGCGCGCGGACAGCGCGGCGCCGCCGACCAGCACGGGACAGCGCACGCCTGCGGCCTTCAGGTCCTCGGCCGTCACCACCATCTGCTGCGCCGATTTGACGAGCAGGCCCGAGAGCCCGATCAGGTCCGGGCGGTGCTGGCGGTACGCCGCGATCAGGTCCTCCGGCGGCACCTTGATGCCGAGGTTCACGACCCGGAAGCCGTTGTTCCCGAGGATGATCTCGACCAGGTTCTTCCCGATGTCGTGGACGTCGCCCTTGACGGTGGCGAGGATCACGGTCCCCTTGTTGGCGCTCTCGGTCTTCTCCATGAAGGGCTCGAGGTGCGCGACGGCCGCCTTCATCGCCTCGGCGCTCTGGAGCACCTCGGCGACGATCAGCTCGTTGTTGTTGAAGAGGCGGCCGACCTCGTCCATGCCGGTCATGAGCGGCCCGTTGATGATGTCGAGGGGGCGGGCCTCCCGGAGCTTCTCGTTCAGGTCGTCGACGAGGCCGTCCTTCGAGCCCTCGACGATGTAACGAGCCAGGCGCTCGTCGAGCGGCAGGTCCGCGCGCCGCACCGTCGCCTTCGCGGTCCTCCCGCGGAAGTGCGCGGCGAACGCGGCCACCGGGTCCCCGCCGCGCCACCAGATCAGGTCCTCGGCGAGGCGGCGCTCCTCCTCCGGGATCGACGGGTAGCGCTCGAGCTTCTCCGAGTTGACGATCGCGAGGTCGAGCCCCGAGCGGACGCAGTGGTAGAGGAAGACCGAGTTCAGGATCTCGCGCCCGGCGGTCGGGAGGCCGAAGGACACGTTCGAGATGCCGAGGATGGTCTTCGTCCGCGGGAGCGCCTCCTTGATGAGACGGACGCCCTCGACCGTCTCGGCGCCGGCGCCGACGTAGTTCTGGTCGCCGGTGCCGACCGGGAAGACGAGCGGGTCGAAGATGATGTCCTCCTCGGCGAGGCCGTACCTCCCGGTGAGCAGCCGGTGGCTCCGCTCCGCGATCTCGACCTTCCGCTGGCGGGTGACGGCCATGCCGCGCTGCTTGTCCTCGTCGATGCAGCCGACCACGACGGCCGCGCCGTAGCGGTGGATCAGCGGGACGACCTTCTCGAAGCGCTCCTCGCCGTCCTCGAGGTTGATCGAGTTGATGATCGCCTTGCCCTGGCAGCGCTTGAGGGCCTCCTCGAGCACGTGGGCGTCGGTCGAGTCCAGCATGAGCGGGACCTTGACCTTCCGCGTGACCACGTCGAGGAACGCGATCATGTCGGCGAGCTCGTCCCGGTCGGGGTTGGCGAGGCAGACGTCGAGGATCTGCGCGCCGCCGCGCACCTGACGGCGGCCCACCTCGGCCGCCTGATCGAGGTCGCCGCCCACCACGAGCTCCTTGAACTTCTTGCTGCCGATGACGTTCGTCCGCTCGCCGACGATGATCGGGCGCCGGTCGTCCTCGATCGGCAGCACCTCGATGCCGGAGACGACCGAGCGGCGGACGGGCTCGGCGCTCCGCGGGCGGTGGCGCCGCGCGAGCTCCGCGAGCCCACGGATGTGCTCCGCCGTCGTCCCGCAGCAGCCGCCGATGACGTTCACCCATCCCTCGGCGCAGAAGCGCTCGACCTTGCGGACGAGTGACTCCGGCGTCTCGTTGTAGCGGCCCTCCTCGTCCGGCAGCCCGGCGTTCGGGAAGCACGAGACGGCGAAGCGCGAGAGGCCCGCGAGCGTCCGCAGGTGGTCGGTCATGAAATCGGGGCCGGTCGCGCAGTTGAGCCCGATCGCGAGGAGATCGCGGTGCGCGACCGACACGTACAGCGCCTCGATCGACTGCCCGGCGAGCATGGTCCCCATCGTCTCGATCGAGACGGACAGCACGACCGGCACCGCGCGCCCGGCCTGGGCGAAGCCCGCGTCGATCCCGAGGAGCGCGGCCTTGACGTTCAGCGTGTCCTGCTGCGTCTCGAGGAAGAGGACGTCGACGCCGCCCTCGAGGAGGCCGACGGTCTGCTCGGCGTACGCCGCGGTCACCTGGTCGAACGTCACTCCGCCGGTGACCGAGATGGTCTTCGTCCCGGGCCCCATCGAGCCGGCGACGAAGCGCGGGTGGTCGGGTGTCTCGAAGCGGGCGCAGGCCTCCCGGGCGAGCCGCGCCGCGGTCGCGTTGATCTCGCGCACGCGGTCCTGGAGCGCGTACTCGGCGAGGACGATGCGCGTCCCGCCGAAGGTGTCGGTCTCGACCAGGTCGGCGCCCGCGGCGAGGTAGCCCTCGTGCATTTCGCGGATGACGTCCGGCCGCGTGAGGACGAGGTGCTCGTTGCAGCCCTCGTACTCGGGGCCGCCGAAGTCCGCGGCGCCGAGGTCCCGGCTCTGCAGGTAGGTGCCCGTCGCCCCGTCGAGCACGACGATGCGCTCGGCAAGGAGGGCGCGCAGGCGCCGGGTCCGGTCCGCGCTCATGGTCGCGGCATGATAACCGCCCGCGCGCGGACTGGAAACCGCGTCGCCATTGCCACTGGGGCGGGGAAGGAGGCATCCTTCCAAGATCGTGGGCGGGACGGGCAACGCGCGCGGACCGGGCAGCGCCCGGACCTGGGCCGAGCTCGCGCGCGCGGGCCGCCATCCCCTCGAGCTCCTCCAGGCGATCGCCGCGCGCCTGCGCGAGGACGACACGGCCACGACGGCGGCCGCGCTCGCCTACTACTTCTTCTTCTCGATCTTCCCGCTGCTGCTCTTCGTGCTCGCGCTCACCACCGTGCTGCCGGTGCAGGGCCTCGAGCCGTGGCTCCTCGAGAACGTGAAGCAGTCGCTGCCGGGCGAGGCGTACACCCTGGTCGACGGGACGGTGCGGAGCCTCCTCAGCAGGCCGCGCGGTGGGCTCCTCTCCATCGGCGCGGTCCTCGCGCTCTGGACGGCGTCGTCGGCGTTCTCCGCGCTGATGAACGGCCTCAACCGCGCGTACCGCGTGCGCGACACGCGGCCCTGGTGGCGCGCGCGCCTCTGGGCCGTCGGGCTCACGGTCGCGCTGTCGCTGTTCATGATCACGGCCTTCGTGCTGACCGTGTTCGGCGGACAGCTCGTGGGGCTCATCGCGCGCCACCTCGGCCCGGCGGCGGGGATCGCCGCGCTGGTCGTGCGCTGGACCGTCACGGTGGGCTCGGTCGTCTTCGTCGTCGCAGCCGTGTACTTCGCCTGCCCCGCGATCGCGCGGGAGTGGCAGTGGATCACGCCGGGGGTCGTGGTGTTCACGCTGGGTTTCGCCGGCACGTCGGCCGCGTTCTCGTTCTACGTGGGCAGGTTCGGCTCCTACGACAAGACCTATGGCTCGCTCGGCGCGGTCATCGTGCTGCTCCTCTGGATGTACATGCTGGCCTTCTTCCTGCTCCTCGGCGGGGAGCTGAACGCGCTCCTCGAGGCGCGCATCCGGAGCGACGATCGGCGGGCCGAGGACGCCGCAGCCGCTAGCCGCGGGGCAGACCGAGAACGCGCTGCGCGATGACGCCGCGCTGCACCTCGCTCGTCCCACCGGCGATGGTGAGCGCGCGGTCGTAGAGCATCCGGTAGCTCCAGGCGTCGCGCTCCGGCGCCGCGCTCCCACCGGGGAAGAGGGCCCCGGCGGCGCCGAGCGCCGCGTGCCCCGCCTCCGTGAGGCGCTGGTTCAGCTCGCTCGCGAAGAGCTTGAGTGCCGACGCGAGTCCGGGGTTCAGGCGGCCGTGGAGCTGGTCGGAGAGGTTCCGGAGGTTCGCGTGGCGGACGATCTCGCAGTCGACCGCGAGCGCGGCGACGCGCTGTCGCCAGAGCGGGTCCCCGGCGAGCCCCGCGTGGCGGACGGTCGCCACGACGTCAGCCAGGATGCGGTCGACGCGGATCGCCACCGTCAGGCTCGAGCGCTCGTCGATCAGCGCCGAGCGGACGATGGTCCAGCCCGCCCCCTCGTCGCCGAGCCGGTTCGCGACGGGCACGCGGACGTCCTGGAGGAACACCTCGTTGAACTCCGCGTCGCCGGTCATCTGCCGGAGCGGGCGCACGTCGATGCCGGGGCTCTTCACGTCGACGAGCAGGATCGAGAGCCCGGCGTGCTTCGGCCCTTCGCTCGACGTGCGGGCGAGCAGGAAGCACCAGTCCGATCGGTGCGCCATCGTGGTCCAGATCTTCTGGCCCGTGACGACGTAGACGTCGCCGTCCCGCGCTGCACGCGTCCGGAGCGAGGCGAGGTCGCTCCCCGCGTCCGGCTCCGAGTAGCCCGTGCACCACTGCTCGTCGCCGGAGAGGATCGGCGGGACGAAGCGCCGCTTCTGGGCGTCCGTGCCGAAGCGGATGATCGCGGGGCCGACCCAGAGGACGCCCATGCCGCCCGACGCGTTCGGCGCGTCCGCACGCGCCATCTCCTCGCCGAGGATCGCCTGCTCCATCGGCGTGAGGCCCCCGCCGCCGAACTCCTTCGGCCATGCGCAGCCGATGAACCCGGCGGCGTGCAGGTCGCGGTGCCAGCGGCGGAGTCGCGCGGGATCGGTGCGCTCCGCGGCGCCGGGGAGGTGCGCCGCGAGCCACGCGCGCACGCGCGCTCGGAAGCGCTCCTCGTCGGGGGTGTAGCCGAGGTCCACGCCATCGCGCCGGTCAGCGGCGCCAGAGGCCGACGGCCTCGGCGAAGCGCCGGCGCTCCTCGGGCGTCTGATCGGGGTTCAGGTCCGGGTGGTTCCGCTTGAGGAAGCCGCGCCAGGCGCGCAGGAACTGGCTCTCCGTGCAGTCGGCGGGCAGACGGAGCATCCGCAGCAGGCGCGGGGGCTGGTCGGCAGCCGGCTCGAGCGCAGCGCGACGCCGGCGCGCAGGACGGGGCGCCGGCGCGGACCAGCGCTCGGCGACGTTCAGCCACCAGCGGAAGTCGGCGAGGATCTCGGCGTACGTCGGCTCGCGGCGCCACGTGCGCGGGAACCACTCGCGGTAGAGACGGCCGAGGAGGCCCTGCATGCGCAGGCTGAGATCGCGCGGCACGCGGCCGCTCTCGTTGCGGAGCGCGGTCAGGAGCGCGTCGATCTCGCTCTGGTAGAACGAGCGCCGGACGGTCCACCGCCCGTGCACCGCCTTCCCGATCCAGGGATGGAGGCGCCGGAGGAACGCACGAGCCGTCTGAGCATTCTGCATGGCACTCGCCCACGTCCGCGGGACACTAGGAGATGGCTGCCTCCTCCGCGATTGTCAACGGGAATTCCCGCTGATGGCGTGCGCGGCTGCGGGACCGGGGCGGCAATCGCGCATTGTCTCGATTGACACTGACTTCGTGTGATGGGTACACGCTCGATATCGTGCACGGCTCTCTCCTCTGTCGGCTCTCCCGAATCCTCCTCCTCTTCCTGGTCACGGTCGCGGTCCCCGGAGCCTCGAGCGCAGCACCGTGCGTCGCGAACGTCCCGCACGTGGACGGTCAGTGGTCGACGCTGCCGTACCTGATGCCGATCAACCCGATCTCGGCGACGCTCCTCCACGACGGGCGCGTCCTGTTCGTGTCCGGCTCTGAGTATGACGCTCTCAACAACTCGCCCGGCTCCGACAGCTACCGGAACGCCCTCTGGGACCCCACGGGGACCACCCAGAGCAGCATCACCGTCCAGGAGATCGAGTACGACGTCTTCTGCAGTGGAACGGCCGCCCTGCCCGACGGTCGGCCGCTGGTCGTCGGCGGCACGTCGGACTACACCGCCAACGTCGTCAACGGCGACAACCGCGCGTCCATCTTCGACCCGGCGACCAACACCTTCCTCCAGGTGGAGAGCATGGCCGATGGCCGGTGGTACGGCACCGCCACGGCGCTCGGCGACGGGCGGATCATGGCGTTCTCCGGCGTGAGTCTCTCCGGGGGCACGAACAAGACCGTCGAGATCTACGACCTGGCGGATGCCGGCGTCGGGTGGACGAGCCCGGTCTCCGCCCCGTTCACCCCGCCGCTCTTCCCGCGCATGATGCTGCTGCCGAGCGGACAGGCGTTCTTCACCGGTCAGGGCGGGAGCTACGGCGGCACGACGTTGAACTCCTGGCTGTTCGACCCCGTGGCCAGGACCTGGGCGCGGTCGGCCACGACCACCACAGACCGGCACTACGGCTCTGCGGTGCTCCTGCCGCTCCTCCCCCCGACGTACACGCCGCGGGTGATGAACTTCGGCGGCGGGAGCCCGACGCTGGCGACGACCGAGCTCATCGACCTCTCCGCCGCGTCGCCGGCGTGGACGCCCGGCCCGAGCATGTCGGTGGCGCGCATCCAGATGAACGCGACCATCCTCCCGAACGGCAAGGTGCTCGCGACGGGCGGATCGCCGACCAACGAGACCCCGAACCCCCCCGGCACGAAGGCCGACCTCTACGATCCGGTCGGCAACACGTTCGCCTCGGGGGGTACGGCGTCCTACTCGCGGCTCTACCACTCGACGGCACTGCTCCTGCCCGACGCGAC
>CAZLYE010000328.1:0-3329 GCA_964562865.1 uncultured Binatia bacterium (SeqCode)
AGCAAATGTTCTCAAGCCGTACGCAGAACCGCCGTGCTGCCGTGCGTCCCTCGTATGCCGCGCCGGCTTTGCCGGCCGCGGCACGGCGGTCGCGCGTGCCACCCGACGCTTCATGCTCGCGGTTCCCCTCCGACCCAAGACGAAGTCTTGGGTCGGGTTATGTCCATCGTGGCGGGCGCTTCTCCGCGAACGCGCGCGGGCCTTCGGTCGCGTCCTCGCTCGCCCAGAGGCGGTCGACGGCCGGGTAGTGGGCGAACATGGCGTCGCGAAGCGGCTTCCCGAGGCCGTCGAGCGCGGCCTGCTTCGTCGCCTGCAGGGAGCGCGGCGAGCATTCGGCGATCGTTCGCGCCCACCGCTCGGCCGCCGCGAGGAGCTCCGGCCCGGGCACGACCTCGTTCACGAGCCCGAGCCGATACCCTTCGGCGGCGGTGATCGGCTTCCCGGTGAGGAGCATGCCCATCGCGATCTTGAGCGGCAGGTGGCGCGGCAGCCGGTGCACGCCGCCGGCGGCGGCCATGAGGCCGACGCGCGGCTCGGGCAGGCCGAGGCGCGCGGTCTCTGCCGCGAGGATCACGTCGCACGCGAGCGCGATCTCGAGACCACCGCCCAGCGCAACGCCGTTCACCGCGGCGATGAGCGGCTTCCAGAGGTCGTCACGGGCGACGAGGCCGCCGAAGCCGCCCTTCGGCATCCGCGGCACGCCGTGGAGCGCCGTCCACTTGAGGTCGTTGCCGGCGGAGAAGGCACGGTCGCCAGCGCCGGTGAGGACCGCGACCCACGCATCGGCGTCGGCGGCGAAGTCGTCCCACACGCGCGACAGCTCCTCGTTGGCCGGCGGATGGAGCGCGTTCATCACGTCGGGGCGGTCGATCGTGACCCACGCGATGTGGTTTCGCTTCTCGTACCGGACGAACTCGAGCTGCATCGGGCCCTCCTCGGCTGAGTCGTTTCCAGGCTCCTACCGCAGCCGGTGACGGTTTGACCAGCGCCTCGTTACGCCGATTCCAGCATGGTAGGGTCATCGCGTGCGACGCGCGCTGACGAAGGCAGAGGGTCGCGCATTCCGCGCACGCTGGCGCCTCGTCAACAGCGCGGAGCGGGACGAGCTGCGGACGACCCCCCTCGAACGGAAGCTCGCGCAGGCGGCCGCACTCATGACGTCGGCACACCTCTTCGGCGCCGACAGCGTTCCGTCTCCGACGCCCGGGAGCCACGCCGTCGGTCCGGTCGTCCGCGAGACCCCACCGCGCGCACCGCTCGCCGACGTCTTGAAGGATCTGGTGGATTGGCTCGCTGCCGCCGGGGTCCGCGGCATCGTCATCGGTGGGGTCGCCGCGTCCCTCCTCGCGCGCCCGCGGTTCACGCGCGACGTGGACGTGCTCGTGCTGCTCGAGGACGATCGCTGGGAGGACTTCGTCGCGAGCGGGGCGCCGCTCGGGTTCTTCCCCAGACGCGACGGCGTCCTCGAGTTCGCCCGGCGCGCACGCGTCCTCCTCATGCGGCACGCGCCGAGCCAGATCGACGTCGACGTCGTGATCGGCACGCTGCCGTTCGAGCAGGAGGTCGTCGACCGCGCCAGCGTCGTCGTGGTCGATCAGGTGAGCATGCCGCTTCCCTCGCCGGAAGACCTGATCGTCATGAAGGCCGTCGCTCGGCGGCCGACGGACCTCGCGGACATCGAGTCGATCATGGATGCCCATCCCAAGCTCGACCTGAGGCGCGTTCGACGCTGGGTGCGTGAGTTCGCAGCGACACTGGAGGCGCCCGACATCCTGGCAGGCCTCGAGAGCGTCCTCGGGAACCGTCGCAAGCGGCGGAAAAGCTCCGGCGCTGACCGCGTTTGACAGCGCTCCTGCCCCCTCGCTATGCGGCATCGCAGTGGCGCTCGAGCACCGCTTCGTCGAGACGAACGGGATTCGCCTGCACTGCGCGGTGGACGGCGACGGCCCGCTCGTCGTCCTCCTGCACGGCTTCCCCGAGTGCTGGTACTCGTGGCGGCATCAGATCGCGGCGCTCGCGCCGCGCTTCCGCGTCGTCGCACCGGATCTCCGTGGGTACAACGAGAGCGACAAGCCCGCCCCGGTGAGCGCCTACGCGCTGTCGGAGCTGGTCGCCGACGTGCGAGGCCTGATCGAGGCGTTCGGCGAGCGGCAGGCGGTGATCGTCGGCCACGACTGGGGCGGCGCGATCGCGTGGACCTTCGCCATGGAGCACCCGGAGATGACGCGCCGGCTCGTCGCGATGAACTGCCCGCATCCCGCGATCTTCGCGCAGCATGTGCGCGCGAACGGGCGGCAGCTCGCGCGGAGCTGGTACATGTTCTTCTTCCAGATTCCCTGGCTGCCGGAGACGCTCCTCGGCCTCGCCCGGGCACGGCCGATCGCCGACGCGATCCGCCGCTCCACGGTGCGCCAGGACTCGCTCACGGCGGAGGACCTCGAATTCCTCCGCGACGCGGCGAGCCGCCCCGGCGCGCTCCGCGCCGGCATCAACTACTACCGCGCGATGTTCCGGAGCCCCCTCGCACAGGCGAGTTGGCCCCCTTGGCTCCGCCGGTTCGTGCACGGCGACCGTCCGGTCGAGGGGCTGCGCGAGCGGCTCGAGGACTGGCCCAGGATCACCGCCCCGACGCTCCTCGTCTGGGGCGAGAACGACGTCGCCCTCGGGAAGGAGCTGACGCTCGGGACGGAGGCGCTCGTCGACGCGCCCTTCACGATCAAGTACATCCCGCTCTGCGGGCACTGGGTGCAGCAGGAGCAGCCGACGCTCGTGAACTCCTACCTGCTCGACTTCCTCGGCGACCTCGCGGCGGAGCGGCCGTCGGCGCCGGCGCCAGCCTAGCCGGACGCTCGAGAGCGCGGAGTCGTTGACGGGGACCGGGGCGCGGGGGGACCCCGATCGGCGCCTATGAGGCGCCCGCGTGCGACTGTCGTTCCGCGACGCGGCCCCCGTCGGCGCCGAATCGAAGCCGAGCGGGGTCCCCCCGCGCCCCGGTCCCCGTTCGAGCTACGGAGCGCTCTTCAAGCTTCGTCTAGGCGGTCGCGTCGGCCGCGTGTTCGGTAGCGGCGTAGCCCGTCACGCGCGCGACGTACTTCTGGGTGACGTCGGGGAGGTACGGGCGCACGTCGGCGAAGTGGGTCGGGTTGCCGCCCTTCGCGGCGGCCTCGGCCTGGGCGCGGGCGACGCGGCCCTCGCCGGCGTTGAACGCCGCGACCGCGAAGAGCTTCCGCTCGCCCGCGTCGGCGACCGGCACGGTCGCGAGCCCCGGCGCGAGCTTGGCGCTCTGCGCGAAGACGCCGTCGAGGTAGCGGAGGTACCCGACACCGAGC
>CAZLYE010000329.1:0-2575 GCA_964562865.1 uncultured Binatia bacterium (SeqCode)
GCGGGCCGGGTGTTCGTGGACGGGAAGGGCATCGGCGAGGTCGAGGGCGTCGTCCTCCGCGACCGGCGCCATCTCTCGCAGGACGGGCTCGTGCTCGCGGTGCTCGCGATCCACCAGCGCTCGGGCGAGATCGTCGCCGGCCCGGACCTCGTCTCACGCGGCGTGGTGGGGGAGGAGGCGAGCCCCGAGGTGCTCGAGGCCGCGCGCGGCGCCGTCCTGGACGCGCTCGCCGCGATCAACCCCGAATCGCGAACGGACCCGGTCGAGGTGAAGGAGGAGGTGCACCGGGCGCTGCGCCGGTACTTCAAGCGGCTCGACCGGCGCCCCGTCATCCTCCCGTTCGTGATGGAGATGTAGCGAGCGGACCGGCTCGCGGTCTCGTCAGGAGGAACGACGTGCTCACGTGGTGGCAGGCGATCGTGCTCGGGCTCGTAGAGGGCATCACCGAATATCTCCCGGTCAGCTCGACGGGGCATCTGATCCTCACCTCGTCGCTGCTGCACCTCGACCATCCCGACGTGAAGGACGCGCTCGACGCGTACCTGGTGGTCGTGCAGGGCGGCGCCATCCTCGCGGTGGTCCTCCTCTACTGGCCGCGCGTGGTGCAGATGGTACAGGGGCTGCTCGGGCGCGACCGTTCCGGCCTCCTGCTCGCGTTCCACATCGCGCTCGCGTTCGTCCCCGCCGCGGTGGTGGGCCTGGCGCTGAACAAGGTCATCAAGGCCACGCTCTTCCGCGACGGCCCCGTTCTCGCGGCGCTCGCTGCGGGCGGGGTGTGGATGATCTGGCTCGGCCGGCGGCGCGTGGGAGGGACCGGCGACCTCGAGACGATGTCGTGGCGGACCGCGCTCGGCATCGGGCTCTTCCAGACGCTCGCGCTCTGGCCCGGCACGTCGCGCTCGATGGTGACGATCGGCGGCGGGATGGTGCTCGGCCTCGGCGCCGTGGGGGCGGCCGAGTTCTCGTTCCTCCTCGGCCTCCCAACACTCGGCGCGGCCTGCGTGCACGACCTGCTCGGCAACCTGCGGCACGGAGGCCCGTCGATGTTCCAGCAGCTCGGCGCGGGCCCCGTCGCGCTCGGTCTCGTCGTGGCCGCGGTCTCCGCGATGCTCGCGGTGCGCTGGCTCGTGTCGTTCCTCACGCGCCACGGCCTCGCGCCGTTCGGGTGGTACCGGCTCGCGCTCGTGGCGATCATGGCGGCGCTGATCGTGTCCGGCGCCGTCGCGGTGGGCTGAGCCGCGCGCGGAGCGCCGCGTCGCCGCCTCGACCGTGCAAAGGCCGGGGGGATGTAGTAGAGAGTCACGGCCGGTAGGGGTGAGGGGAGGGGAGGTCAGGTGATCCCGATGCGGGCGACGCTCGCGCGCGGCGAGGCGTCGTGATGTCGGCACGCCGGCAGCCGTCCCTCGGCGGGGCGCATCTCGTCCGCGAGGCCGAGGCGATCTCCGCGGGCGCCCTCGCGATCTTCCTGGCGCTCAGCTTCCTCTCGTACGGAGCCGACACGCCGCGCGCGAACCTCGGCGGCCCCGTCGGCCACGCGCTCGCCGGGACGGCGCTCCGCGCGCTCGGCGTCGCGGCGTACCTGCTGCCGCTCTACCTCGGCTACTTCACGGTGGCGCTCCTCCGGCGCGGTGCGGAGGGATTCGGCGGTCTCCGGCTCGGCGGCGCCGCGCTCCTGCTCCTCAGCGTCGCCGGCTTCGGCGGACTCGTCACGCGTGGCGAGGCGGTCGTGCGCGGCGGCGGCTGGCTCGGCGGGTTCGTCGCGGTCGCGCTCCGCGACCTTCTCGGCGGCACGGGTGGCGTCCTCCTCCTCGGCGTCGTCCTGGTGGTCGCGCTCGTGCTTGCGACCGAGGTGTCGGCGATCGAGGTGGCGGGGCGCACGGCGCGCTGGCTCGCGACGTCGGCGCGTGCGGGCGTCGTCCGTGGCGTCGCGCGGGCGCGGGGCGTGGTGCGGGAGGCCCCACCGCCGGCGCCCTCGCGACGGGCGAAGCCGCCGATCCTCCTCGACGAGGCGGTCGACGAGGCGCCCGACGCGGAGCCGGAGGCGCCCCCGCCCATCATCCGCGAGCCCGAGCGACGGGCGGAGACGGGGAAGCGTCCGAAGCGCGTCGAGCTCCAGGAGGAGCTCTTCGCGGAGGAGACCTACCGCCTCCCCGCGTTGGCGCTCCTCGACGAGCCGGTGCGGACGACGCAGCCGCTCGACGAGTCGGCGCTCCTCGCGAGCGCCCGTATCCTCGAGAACAAGCTCGCGGACTTCCAGGTGGTCGGGAAGGTGGTCGCGGTGCGGCCGGGGCCCGTCATCACCACCTTCGAGTTCGAGCCGGCGCCCGGCGTCAAGGTGAACCGCATCGTCACGCTCGCCGACGACCTCTCGATGGCGCTCCGCGCGCTCTCGGTGCGCGTGCTGGCGCCGATCCCCGGAAAGCCGGTCGTCGGCATCGAGGTCTCGAACCCGCGTCGCGAGAAGGTCTTCATCCGCGAGCTCCTGTCGAGCGCCGACTACCAGCAGTCGGAGTCGAAGCTGGCCCTGGCGCTCGGCAAGGACACCACGGGCAACGTCGTCGTCGCGGACCTCGCC
>CAZLYE010000330.1:0-2833 GCA_964562865.1 uncultured Binatia bacterium (SeqCode)
GCGGCGGCTTCTGATCATTCGGCTTCCCATTCAGATGCAGCAACACGAGCCCGGTGGGACCGTGCTCGAACGAGCGAACCTCTTCGGCCATCTCCGTGTAGACCGGCTCGTCGGGCGCCCACACGCCGATCGCGCCGAGCCGGAGCAGGAGGAGCACCGCGGCCGCCGCGAGAAGGGCAACGCGCGCGGGCGCCCCCTCGAGCACGGCGAGCTCGCCGGTCTTCTCGGCGAGATGCTCCGGGGTGTGCGTCGCGGGCGACTTCTCGGCCAACGCGTCGGTCGTTTGACTCACCTGCTTCCGGCCGTCGATCACGTCACCGGAAACCCTGGTCGCGCTGAGGCCCGGTACCTTCCATTAGCAGCATCCGGGATCGCGAGCGCTGCCGCGTTCCGTCCGGTGAACGCTCTCGGCCCACGCCTTCCAGCTCTCGGACAGCCCGGGAACCCGGAGCAGCCGCTCCGCTTCGTCGTGATCGCGCGCGTAGATGCGGAACACGTCGCGGATGCTCACGCCGTGGCCCGGACGTTCGACCACCCGTATTCCGTCTCCGGCGCCGACGAGACCTCCGCCGACGATTCGGAGGTATGCTCCGGGGCGCAGCGCCTCCGTGAAGCGCCGGATGAAGCCGTTGTCGTGCATCCGGACGCCGAGCCGCCAGCAGGGCACGCGGGGCTCGGCGACCTCGAGAAGCGCGCTCCCGACCTCCCAGCGCTCGCCGACGAGCGCCCCGTTCACGTCGAGCCCTTCCGTCGTGAGGTTCTCGCCGAAGTTGCCGTGCTCGAGCGAGCGGCCGAGCGCTCGCTCCCACCAGCGGACGTCCTCCACCGCGTAGGCGTAGACGGCCTTGTCGGGGCCGCCGTGCGCCCTCCGGTCCACCTGGTCGTCGCCCTCGAGATTCACCCCTCGGGCGGCCACGCGACCGGTGACGGGAGACTTCCAGATCGCGCTCTCGACCTGGCGGCCGTTGAACTCGAAGCGGCGCGGCCTCCCGACGTTGACGGACAGCACCCGGGCCTCAGTCGTCGCCATTCCGCTCTCCGTGTCGCCGCTGGCAGCGCATCCCTTCCCATACCGGACCCGAAGCGCCGCGGCGACGGGGGTCGGCCGGCGAAGCGTGAGCGCCGCCGCAACGGGCCGGCGCACGAATATTCAACCATATGGTTGACAGACTCCGGTGGCCGTGCGAAGACGACGTCGCCCCGATGCCGCGCTCCGCCGACCAGGCCCTCAGCCGGACGCTCCTCGCGCTCGCCGATCCCACGCGGCGGGCCATCCTCCGCCGTCTGGCTGACGGCGACGCCCGCGTGACCGATCTGTCGGCCCCGTTCGACATGTCGCTCGCGGCGGTGTCGAAGCACATCCGCGTCCTCGAGCAGGCCGGGCTCGTGCGCCGCACCATACGCGGCCGGGAGCATCTGCTCGCCTTCGACGCACGCCCGCTCCGCCCGGCGTCGGAGTGGATCGCCTCGCAGCGCGGGGCCTGGGAGCGGCGTCTCGACCGGCTCGAGGCCCTTCTCCTCGAACGGCGCGCCGCGCACAAGAGGAGCTGAGGCATGGCCGACGAGATCCCCGTCCGCGTGGTCGTGAAGCGCGTCCTGCCGGCGTCGCCGGAGGAGGTCTACGAGGCCTGGACGACGCCCGAGACGCTCCGCGAGTTCATGTCCCCGCACGACTCGAGGGCGACCGTCGTCGAGGCCGAGCTGCGCGTGGGCGGGCGCTTCCACATCGTCATGCACGACGCCGGCCGCGACGTCGATCATCGCGGCGAATATCGCGTGCTCGAGCCGGGCCGCCGCCTGGTGTTCACCTGGGCGTCAGGAGCGACCGGGTGGGAACCGACCCTGGTCACGATCGAGCTCTCGCCGCACGAGGACGGGACGCGGCTCGTCCTCGTCCACGAGGGCCTCCCCTCCGACGACGTGCGGAGCAGGCACCGTCGAGGCTGGACGATCATCGTCGAGAAGCTCGCCGGCCATCTCGCGGATCAGGAGGACGACCAATGAGTGCCGCTCCCGGCAGCCCCACAGCAGGCCACCCGATCGTGTCACGCGACGAGTGGCTGCGCGCCCGCTTCGAGCTCCTCGCGAAGGAGAAGGAGTTCACCCGGCTCCGTGACGAGCTCAGCCGACAGCGGCGCGCGCTCCCGTGGGTGCGGGTGGACAAGCCGTACGTGTTCGAGGGGCCGGCCGGGCGGGAGACCCTCGCCCAGCTCTTCGGGCCGCGGAGTCAGCTCCTCGTGTACCACTTCATGTTCGGGCCCGACTGGGACGCAGGCTGCAAGAGCTGCTCCTTCTGGGCCTACAACTTCGACGGCATCCCGATCCACCTCGCGCACCGCGACGTGACCATGGTGGCGATCTCGCGGGCACCCTTCGAGAAGCTCGAGGCGTTCAGGCGGCGGATGGGCTGGCGCTTCAAGTGGCTGTCGTCGTTCGGGAGCGACTTCAACCTCGACCATGGCGTGTCGTTCACGCCCGAATCGCTCCAGGGAGAGGGCGCTGTCTACAACTACACGAAGCGGAACGCGGAGATGGCCGAGCTACCGGGGGTGAGCGTCTTCGCGAAGGATCCGAGCGGCGCTGTCTTTCACACCTACTCGACCTACGCGCGCGGCCTCGACGTCCTGAACGGCGCCTACAACTATCTCGACCTGGTGCCGAAGGGCCGGGACGAGGACGCGCTCGACTTCACGCAGTCGTGGGTCCGGCACCACGATGCGTACGAGGACTGAGCCCGGTCACAGGGAGGCGCCGCCACATCATCCGATGTGGGCCGCCGGACACGGGCGGGCGCGGTAAGATCCTGACAGCGCATCGCACGCGAGCGTACGGC
>CAZLYE010000331.1:0-2900 GCA_964562865.1 uncultured Binatia bacterium (SeqCode)
CCGGCGGCCTGAGAGCCGTCGCCGTCCGACCGGCCGCCGCTCGCCGTCCCGGCGACGCGCCTGCTATGCTCGCGCGCGCAGGAACCGGGATGCGGGCGGCGACGGTGAACGCGGAGCCGACCAGGCGGGCGGCCCATTAGCGCCCTCGATCCGCGTGCGTACTCGACCGAGGAGCTCCTCCGCGACGGGGGCTCCATCCACGTCCGGGCGATCCGCCCCGACGATCGTGAGCGCCTCCTCGAGCACTTCGGACGCCTGAGCGCCCGCTCCGTCTACTTCCGCTTCTTCGGGGCGAAGCGGCGGCTCACCGACGAGGAGCTCGATCGGTTCACGAGCCTCGACTTCGTCGACCGTGCGGCGCTCGTCGCGACCCTCCGCGAGCGCGGCGCCGAGCGGATCATCGGCGTCGGGCGGTGGGCCGTCGTACCCGGCCCCCGGCGCGCCGCCGAGGTGGCGTTCGCGGTGGCCGACCAGCACCAGGGGCGCGGGATCGGGAGCCTGCTCCTCGACCACCTCCTGCGCCTCGCGCGTGCGAACGGCATCACCGAGTTCCAGGCCGACGTGCTGGGCGAGAACAACCGCATGCTCGAGGTGTTCGCCGCGAGCGGTCTCGTCGTCACCCGGTGCGTCGAGGCGGGCGTCGTCCACCTCTCGTTCCCCACCGAGGAGACCGAGCGCTCCCTCGAGGCGGCGGAGGCGCGCGAGCGGCACGCCGCCGCCGAGAGCGTCCGCGCCGTCCTGAATCCCCGCTCCGTCGCCGTGATCGGGGCCTCGGAGAAGCGCGGGACGATCGGCGCCGCGCTGGTCGCGAACCTCGAGGCCGCCGGCTTCACGGGGCCGATCTATCCCGTGAACCCGCACGCGACCGAGATCCAGGGCCTGCGCGCGTGGCCGCGGATCGGCGCGATCGGGGAGCCCGTCGACCTGGCGGTCGTCGCGGTGCCCGCGCCCGCGGTCGAGGCCGTGGTCGAGGAGTGCGCCGCGGCCGGCGTGCGTGGCGTCGTGGTCGTGTCCTCCGGGTTCGCCGAGCTCTCGGCGGAGGGCCGAGCCGCGCAGGACCGGCTCGTCCGGCTCGTGCGCGAATCGGGGATGCGGATGGTCGGTCCGAACTGCATGGGGATCCTGAACACGGATCCGGCCGTCTCTTTGAACGCGACCTTCGCGCCGCACTGGCCGCCGGCGGGCAACGTCGGGATGCTCTCGCAGAGCGGTGCGCTCGGGCTCGCCGTCCTCGACTACGTCCGCCAGCTGAACATCGGGATGTCGACCTTCGTGTCGGTCGGCAACAAGGCCGACATCTCGGGCAACGACCTGCTCTGCTACTGGGACGAGGACCCGCGCACGCAGGTGCTCGTCCTCTACCTCGAGAGCTTCGGCAACCCGCGGAAGTTCGCCCGCATCGCTCCCGAGGTGGCGTGCCGGAAACCGATCGTCGCCGTAAAATCGGGGCGGTCGGCGGCGGGGACACGGGCCGCGTCGAGCCACTCCGCGGCGCTCGCGAGCCTCGACATCGCCGTCGACGCGCTGTTCGCGCAGGCGGGCGTCATCCGGACGAGCACGCTCGAGGAGCTCTTCGACGTGGCGGCGCTCCTCTCGACGCAGCCCGTGCCGAAGGGGCCCCGCGTGGGCGTGGTCACCAACGCGGGCGGCCCCGGCATCCTCCTCGCGGACGCGTGCGAGGCGCGCGGGCTCGCGCTCCCGGAGCTCGCCGCGGGGACGCGGGCGACGCTCGCGAGCTTCCTCCCTCCGCAGGCCGGCCTCTCGAACCCGGTCGACATGATCGCCTCGGCGACCGCCGAGCAGTACGCGCGCGCGATCGAGGTCGTGGGCGGGGACCCGGGCGTCGACGCGCTCGTCGCGATCTACGTCCCGCCGCTCGTGACGGATCCGGAGGACATCGCACGCGCGATCGCGCGCGGCGCGGGCACGGTGCCGGCGGAGAAGCCGGTGCTCTCCGTCTTCATCTCCTCGAAGGGCGCGCCGCCACTCCTGAGCAAGGGCCCGCGCGGACGGCTGCCCGCCTACGCGTACCCCGAGAACGCGGCGATGGCGCTCGCGGCCGCCGAGTCGTACGGCCGCTGGCGGACGCGCCCGCGCGGCACCGCGGTGAAGCTCGGGCGGCTCGAGACGAGCATGATCCGCGCCGTCGTGGATCGCGTCCTCGCCGCTTCGGACGGCCCGCGCTGGCTCGCGCAGGGCGACATCGCGACGATCCTCCGGGCCGCGGGCATCCCGTTCGCGGCCGCCGAGGCCGTTCCGCCCGGCGAGGCGGCCCCGGCGGCGGAGCGCCTCGGCTATCCGCTCGTCGCGAAGGCGATCGCGCCGGATATCCTCCACAAGAGCAACGTGGGCGGCGTCATCATGGGGCTCGAGTCGGCGGCGGCCGTGGCGAGCGCGGTCGACGTGCTCGGCGAGCGCATGGGGAAGATCGGCGCGCATCTCGAGGGCATCCTCCTCCAGCGCGAGGTGCGCGGCGGCATCGAGGCGCTGGTCGGCGTCACGACCGACCGGACCTTCGGGCCGCTCCTCGTGTGCGGCCTCGGCGGCGTGCTGGTCGAGCTCCTGCGCGACGTGTCGTTCCACCTGACGCCGGTCACCGACCTCGATGCGCGCGAGATGATCGACCGTCTCCGCGCGCGGAAGCTGCTCGACGGCTACCGCGGCATGCCGCCCGGCGACCGCGACGCGCTCGCCGACGTCGTCGTGCGGGTGTCGGCCCTCGCGGAGATCGTCCCCGAGCTGCGCGAGCTCGACCTCAACCCGGTGAAGGTGCTCGAGCCGGGCCGCGGCGCGTGCGTGGTCGATGCGCGGGTCCGGATCGGACGGTAGAGACGTTCCAACTCGATCCCGCTCATGCGCGGGGTGGGAGTGGGGAGACCGGGGGTGCCCGTCTCCTCGCG
>CAZLYE010000332.1:0-3711 GCA_964562865.1 uncultured Binatia bacterium (SeqCode)
ATCCGGGATCGCGGCCGACGTGCTGCCGCACCTCTTCGAGCCCTTCCGGCCCGGGTCGGGCCGGGGACGTGGCACCGGCTTCGGGCTCTACATCGTGCGCTGCTTCACGGAGGCCCTCGGCGGCCACGTCACCGCAAGGAGCCGCCCCGGCGAAGGCACCACGATGACGGTCGAGCTACCGATAAACACCCCCCGTACCTGACAGCTCCTTCACGCACGTTTGACGAAGTACTCGCACGTCCGCCGCATGCCCGTGGCAAAGTCGACGGCCGGGCGGTAGCCGAGCAGGCGCTCCGCCTTCCCGATGTCGGCGAGCGTGTGGCGGACGTCGCCCGCGCGCGAGGCCACGTGCGTACGCGGGAGCTTCCGGCCGAGGAAGTCCGCGATCGCGTCCGCGATGGCGAGGAGCGAATGTCTCGTCCCGCACGCGACGTTGAACACCTCGCCCGACACGCCGGGCGTCTCCATCGCGAGCAGGTTCCCGCGCACGACGTTGTCGATGTAGGTGAAGTCGCGCGACTGCTCGCCGTCGCCGTGCACCTCGAGGGGTTCCCCGGCGAGCGCCTGCGCGAGGAACCGCGGGATGACGGCGGAGTACTTCGACTCGGGGTTCTGCCGCGGCCCGAAGACGTTGAAGTAGCGGAGGCTCACGGTCTCGAGCCCGTACAGGCGCGCGAACGTCTGGCAGTAGTGCTCGGCGGCGAGCTTCGAGACGGCGTACGGCGAGATGGGCTGCGTCGGGAGCGTCTCCACCTTGGGGAGGGTCGGGTCGTCCCCGTAGACCGACGACGACGACGCGTAGACCACCCGGCGGACGCGGGCCTCTCGGCAGGCGAGGAGGAGCACGAGCGTCCCGGTCACGTTCACGTCGTTGCTGCTGAGCGGGTCGTCGACCGACCTCGGGACGGAGCGCAGCGCGGCCTCATGGAACACGCCGTCGACGCCCGCGACCGCCCGGCGGACGGCGGCGGCATCGCGGAGGTCGCCCTCGACCACGTCGACCGCGCCGAGCGTCGCGAGGTTCTCGCGCCGCCCGGTGGAGAAGTCGTCCAGGACCCGCACGCGGTCGCCCCGCCGGACGAGCGCCTCGGCGATGTTGGAGCCGATGAACCCGGCGCCTCCCGTCACGAGGTAGAGCTTCCCCTGGGCCACGGCGGCGACTCTATGCAACGGGACGGGTGAGTCGCAAGCGCGAGACGGAGAGAGGAACGCGCGTCCGTTTGCCGCGAGCGCGACGGCCGGGCAGGATGCGATCCGTCCGACCGGTGCTCGCCCGCCTCGCCATCGCGCTCGCGTTCGCCGCCGCGCACGCCGCAGCGGCCGCGACGCCGCTCGCGGTGCCGCTTGCGCTTCAGGAGACGGCAGGCGTCGAGCGCCGGGCGTGGCCGGCCACCGCGAGCGTCCCGCTGCCGCGCGGGCGGGTGACCGCCCCCGACGCGGTCTGGCTCGCGGCCGAGGACCGCCGCCCGGTCCCCTTCCAGGCCCGTGCGCTCGAGCGCTGGCCCGACGGCTCGGTACGCTGGCTCCTCCTCGATTTCCTCGCCGACGTGCCGGCCGGTGGGCTGGTGACCTACACGCTCCGCGACGGGAGGCCGCCGCGCCCGCCCGGCGGTCCCGCCGTCCGGGTGCGGCAGGGTCCGGACGGCGCCCGGGTCCTCGACACGGGCGCGCTCCGCGTGACGCTCCCCGCGCGCGGGACCGCGCTGCTCGCGGACCTGTCCGCGGGCCGAGCGCGCCTCCCGGGTCCCGTCGCGCTGCCCACGCTGGCGGTCGCCTCCGTCCCGGGCGGGCCGCCGACGCGCGACCGGCTCACGGTCGAGACCGAGGGGCCCGTGCGCAGCGAGATCGTCGCGACCGGGCGCTATCCGCAGGGCATCACGTGGGAGGTCCGGGTCGCGGCCTTCGCGGGCCAGCGCTTCCTCCGGCTCGAGCACACGGTCACGAACATGGCCGACCCGCACTATGCGCCGGTGCGCTCGCTCCTCCTCACCGTGCCGGGGAAGTTCGCGAGCGCCCAGGTCGGCGTGGACGGCCGCGCCCGGTCGATCGGGGCGCTCGACGGCCGGCGGCTGCACGAGCTCGTCCACGACGACGCGGCCCCCGCGCTGCTCGACGGGAAGGGCGCCGGCCGGCACGCCGACGGCTGGGTACGGGCGCTGGGCGGCGGAAACGCCGTGACGCTCGTCGTGCCGGCGTTCTGGCAGGAGTACCCGAAGGCCTTCCGTGCCCGCGCTGACGGCCTCGCGATCGACCTCTTCGCCGGCGAGCGCTCGCCGCTCCAGTTCGGCACCGGCGCCGCCAAGACGCACGAGCTCTGGATCGCCGTCGCGCCGGCGGACACCGCGGCCGACCCCGGCCAGCTGGCGAACGCCCTCGCGGCGCCGCTCGTCGCCCTGCCGCCCGCATCGTGGGTGGTCGCGAGCCGGGCCCTTCCGCAGGCGCTCGATCCCGAGGCCCCGGGCGCCCGCGAGTTCCTCGGCCGCCTGACGAGCGCGTACGGGCGCTATCGCGACCGGGCGCGCACGGAGCGCTGGGACGACGGCCCGCCCGTCCCGTGCGAGCAGCGCACGGAGGAGCACCCGCGGATCGGGACCTACGGTCTCTTCAACTGGGGCGACTGGCAGTTCCCCGGCTACCGCGACCGGGCACGCGGCTGCGACGGATGGGGGAACCTCGAGTACGACCTGACGCAGGTGCTCGGCCTCGCGTGGGCGGCGACGGGCAGCGAGGCGTTCCTCCAGGGTTTCGTCCCCGCGGCCCGGCACTACCGCGACGTCGACGTCATCCACCACGCGCCCGGCCATCCCGACTGGGTCGGGCTCAATCACCCGCACAAGGCGCTGCACTTCGCGTTCGAGTCGCCGGAGACCGTCGACCTCGGACACACCTGGACCGAGGGCCTCGTCACCTACCATCGCCTGACGGGCGACGTGCGAGCGCTCGAGGCGGCCCGAGGCATCGCCGATGCGCTCGTCCGACGGGAGAACCGCGCCCGGAACCCGCGGCAGTACGGCTGGCCGATGATCGCGCTCGGCGCGGTCTACGATGCGACGGGCGAGCGCCGCTACCTGGACGCCGCGCGCGCCTACGCCGACGGCGCGATGAAGGCGTACCGCCCCACCCCGGCCGCGGGCGACTGGAAGATGGGCATCCTCGCCGACGGGCTCGCCGTCGTGCACGCGGCGACCGGCGACGAGAGCATCCGCAGCTGGCTCGTCGCGTACACCGACACGCTGCTCGCGGGCGGCAACCGGTGGGCAGACCCGCGCTTCGCGCTGCCCGTCGGCTACATGGCGGCGCTCACCGGCGACGTGCGCTACGAGCGCGCGGCGCTGGCCACGGTGCACGACATGAAGATCGGCGACTGGGGGAAGACGCTCGCGTCGACCGGTCGCGTCGGGTTCCGCCTGCTCGGCCCGCTCGCCGCAGGGCACACCTCCGGCGGGGAGACGCCGACGAAGAGGAAGAAAACCCGACGGGACGCGCGGGTGGCGGGGCGGCGGGAGCCCCCGAGCGCCGCCTGTGAGGCCGCGCCGACGGGCCTGCTCCGAACCGTAGCGCTCACCGCGGCCGAACCGAAGGCGAGCGGGGGCTCCCTCCGCTCCGCTTCCCGTCCCCCGCCGCCGTCTTCCGCACCCCCGTCGGCGTCTCCCCGCCGGAGGTGTGCTCTGCCGCGAGCGGGCCGAGCAGGCGAAACCCGACGCGACCGGT
>CAZLYE010000333.1:0-5830 GCA_964562865.1 uncultured Binatia bacterium (SeqCode)
AGAGCTGCAGTTCGCGAGGATGGCCGCCTTCACCGCGGTCTTGCAGGTCTTCTTGCTCGCCCTCGGCACCTTCTTGCAGTCGAAGGCCTTCGTGTAGGCCTTCTTGCAGAGCGCCTTCTTGTGCGAGCACTTGCACTTGGCCATGCTCACGCTGGCCGGCGTGACCGCCAGCCCGACCCCCAGCACCACCGTGGCGATTGCGAGGGCGATTCTCTTACCGATCATCCGAGGCCTCCTTGTCAGCACTACGTGCCGATCCATCCGGCAGCAGCTTCCCAGCATTTGAGCAGATCGCAATTCCCCCCGGCGCTGTCAAGCAAGCTCCGCGCCGAGCCACGACGGGAGGTCGGTGAGCGCTGTGATGACCGACATGTCGGGCGAGAACCGCGGCTTCGGGGCCTTCCTGTCGAGCAGCACCGCCCGGAGGCCCGCCGCCCGGGCGCCTTCCACGTCCGCGACGAGACCGTCGCCCACGTGGACCGTGGCATCCGGTGACACGCCGAGGCCGGCGAGCGCCGCGCGGAAGATCGCCGGGTCGGGCTTCGCGGCCCCGACACGCGACGACGGCGTCACCTGATCGACCAGTGAAGCGAGATCGAGCCCCTCGAGGAGGGGAATCAGCCGCTCGTCGAAGTTCGACACCACCGCAAGGCGAAGCCCGTCCCGGCGAAGCCTGACGAGCGCGTCCCGCACGTCCGGGAAGACGCGCCACGCGGCGGGCTCCGCGTACGTCCGGAACAGCTCGGCGAAGGCGGCGGGGAAGCCCCGCGCGCCGCCGGCCGGCCCGAACGCCGCGCGCACGACCGCCTGCCACCACGACCGCTCGCTCTCGGCCCGGCGCGGGGCGTCGACACCCGGGAACGCGAGCGGCGGCGCCACCGCGAGCACGTCGCGGAAGCGGCGCTCCGTCTCCTCGGGGTCGAGCGCGATCCCGTGGCGCGCGGCGACGCGCGCGTACGTCGCGCCGACCGGCTCGGCGACCTCGAAGAGCGTCCCCGCCGCATCGAGCGTCACCGCAGCGAGCGCCATCAGGGCCGCCGGGGTCCGCCGAAGTCGGGCTCCTGCCAGAACTGGACCAGGACCCCGTGCGCGTCGCGGGGGTGGAGGAACGCGGTCCGCCGGCCGCCGGAGACGTCCGCTTCGCCGACGAGCGCGAGCCCGTCCGACCGGAGCCGCTCCGCGAGCCGGTCGAGCCGATCGACGTCGATCGCCAGGTGGTGGAAGCCCTCGCCGCGCCGCGCGAGGAAGCGCGCGACGAAGCCGTCGTCGCGAACGGGCTCGATCAGCTCCATCTTGTAGCCGGCCAGCCGGAAGCCGGCGACGTTGTGCGTGCCGTCCCAGCCGGCGCGCTTCGAGAGCGACACCTCGACCGGGAAGATGCGCTGGAACCAGGCGACGGTGGCGTCGATCGAGCGGACGGCGAGCGCGACGTGGTCGACGCGGAAGCGGACGCCGTCGCGCTCGGCGACGGGATCGGTCGGGTGATCGGGCGGCGGTCCACCGTGGTAGCCGGGGACCTGCCAGAACTGCACGAGGATGCCCGGCGTGGTGCGCGGCGAGATGAACGCCGTCTGGTCCCCGTTCCCGTAGTCGCCGCGGTCGACGATCCGGAGCCCCGCGCGCTCGAGGTCCGCCGCGTAGCGGTCGAGCGCGCCCTCCTCGACGTCGATGGAGAGGTGGTGCATGCCCTCGCCGCGCCGGGCGAGGAAGCGCTCGACGAAGCTCCCGGGCCGGGCGCTCTCGATCAGCTCGAGCTTGAAGTCGCCGACGAAGAAGTCGGTCCACGTGAAGTCGCCGTCGTAGCCCGGGCGCGGGGCGATCCGCATGCGAAGCGGCAGGACGCGGCCGAGGAGGTCGAGCGCTGGTGCGATTGCGCGGACGGCGATCGACACGTGGTCGACGTGGAGGGCGGGGAGGCGCTCGAGCACGTCAGCCGCCGGCGGTCCGGAAGCTCCGGAGCTCCGCCGTGAGACCCGCGGGGCCGTCCTCGACGACCACGTAGCCGCCGTCGCGGAGCGCGCCGGCGTTGAGGACGCGCGTGCCGCGGACCCGCTCGACGCCGCGTCCCTCGTGGATGTGGCCGACGACGGCGACGTCGGGCTCGTGCGTCTCGATGAAGGCGCGCACCGCAGGGCTCCCGACCGGGCGGCCGTCCATCAGCCGGTCGAGGCGCGTCTCGTACGGCGGGGTGTGGCAGATCATCAGGCGGCGCGGCGCGTCCGCGACCGCGGCGTGCCCGCGCTCGAGCACCTCGCGCAGCTCCTCCTCCTCGAGTTCCGTCGGCGTGTCCATCGGCGTGACGTTCGACCCGCCGCAGCCGAAGACGCCGAGGTCCCCGAGCCGCCGCCCCTCGCCGTGGAGCGAGATGCCGTCGGACCGGAAGGCGTCGATCACCCAGGGCATGTCGAGGTTGCCGGTGACGGCGAGGACGTTCGGGCAGTGCGCACGTACGGCATTCACCACGCGGAAGGCGTCGGGTGGGTCGCCGAAGTGCGTGAGGTCGCCGGTGAGGATCGCCCACTCGGCTTCGCGGAGCGTCGGACCGAGCCGCTCGATGGCGCGAAACGCCATGTGGACGTCGCCGAAGCAGATGAGCCGCACCGCTCGCGCTTGTAATCGCCGCACCGGGTCCTTGCAACGTGGGCTCCGCGACTCTTTCAGAATTCCTCTTGCTCCCGGCGTGGGGGCGACCCTACAGTACGGGCATGCGAACGAGCTCGGCGCTGCTGGCGTTGCTGACGTTGCTCCTCGGCTCGGCGTGGTCCTCGCCGATGCCCTGCAACACGCAGGTGGGCGCCTGTTGGACGCCTCCCCTCGATGCGCGCTGGCAGTACCAGCTCGAGGGCAACCCGGGGCCGTTCGACTCCACCGGCGGCATCAACGTGGACATCTGCGTCGTGCCGTTCACGGGCGGGCCGTGCGTGTCGCCCGACGTCTACGACATCGATCTCTACGTCGACACGAGCATCACCGGCGACGGCAACTTCGTGGTGAACACCGCGGCAGTCGATGCCATCCACGCGCGCGGGCGTCACGCGATCTGCTACATGACCGCGGGCGACGTCGAGAACTTCCGGCCCGACTACCCGCAGTTCGTCGCCTTCGACAACCAGTGCGGGCACTGTCTCATCGGGAAGCCGTTCAGCAAGCGCTTCAGCAACGAGTTCTGGGCCAACCTCAACAACGATCAGGGCCAGCGGGACTTCATGCTGCAGATGGTGACCGCGCGCGTCCAGAAGTGCGCGGCGGCCGGCTTCGACGGCGTGGAGTTCGACGTTGTCGACGCCTACGCCCAGGGGACGAGGACGACCGGCTGGAACATCAGCTACGCAACTCAGCTCGACTACGACGATGCCCTGGCGAACGTCGCGCACGCATACGGTATGACCGTCGCGCTCAAGAACGACCTCGGCCAGCTCAGCGACCTGATGCCGTACTTCGACTACGCGATCAACGAGCAGTGCTTCCAGTACAGGGAGTGCGACGACAACCCGCCGCCCGGCTATCCCGCCTGGGTCGCGGCGGGGAAGACCGTGTTCAACGTCGAGTACCGCCGGAAGCCGAAGCGGTTCTGCGCGAAGGCCAACGCCGCCGACTTCAACTCGATCGTGAAGGCGAAGAACTTCTCGCTCTTCGACATGCCCTGGACGCCCTGCCGGTAGATCACCTCCGGAGCGAAGGCAGCACGCTGGTCCCGGCGCAGTAGACGCGCACCGCGGTCCGATCGACGAACTCCATCAGCGAGTCGGCCAGGCTCTCCTGGGCGGGCTGGTCGAGGCAGGGCGGGCAGACGGGCGTCCTCGCCAGGACGCGCGTCGCCGCGTCGAAGGCGGCACGACAGGACGCCGGGCGGCCGGCACGCGACTCGCACGCCGTCGCGTCGAAGGGGCGCTCGCCCTCCCAGGCCGCGTCGGCCTGCCGGGTCCGACACCCGACGGCGCACCTCGCCAGCGTCGCGAGGTGCCTCGCCACCGCGCTCTCACACTTCGCGATCCGCGCCGTGGGACGGCTCGCGTTCGCGGAGGGAACGGCGCCAGTACACTGGATCCGGCCGCGCTGCTCGACGAGGAAGCCGGTCGTCGCGCCGGCGAGGTCGCTCTGGGTGGCGGCGTCGAGGCACGCGGGGCAGGTCGTTCGCCTGGTGCCGAGCCGCCGGGCGGCCGTCCTGTCGTAGCGCGCCCGGCACGCGCCGGGCTCTGCCGCCCCCGGCCGACAGCCTCGGCCGCTGCCGCACGTCGTGAGGCACGAGGACAGCCGCACGAGGTGCGCCGCGACCGCGTCCTCGCACCGGCGGGTGTGCGCGTCCGGCGGCACGTGGCCCGGGGTCTCCGGTGCCGGTGTCGGTGTCGGCGCGACTCCCCGGAACGTCTCCCGGCCCGGCAGCGCCACCGTCGCGGTCGTCAGCAGGGGCGCACCGATCGCGCCGTCGAATCCGCTGGTGTCGGTCAGTGAGTAGAGCGTCCCCGTGTCGTTGGCGCTGCCACTGCCGGTTGCGTACAGGGTCACACGGGTCCCGCTGACGACACCGGTCACACCGTACAGCACGTCGGACGGGAGCGGGGTGACGCTGGTGAGGCCCCACCTGCCGTCGACGAGCGACCACTTCTGGATGCCGGCAGCCTCGTCGGCGACGTACAGAGTGTCCACTCCGGGCCTGCCGTCGAGGTCCGCGAGGAAGAAGCTCTCGGGTTTCCCGCCGGGGTCGACGAAGCCGGGCAGCGGGGTCGTCGTCTGACCGCTCGTCGTGGGCGTGCCCGTGCCGACGGTTCCGACGAGAATCGTCGAGTTGTTCTGCTCCGAGACGTAGAGCTGGCCGTCGAAGACGTTCAACTGACGGCCGTCTCCGAAGGTGCGGCTGACCTGCGTGGAGGTCGTGCTTCCCAGCGTCGTCCAGTGGATGCCGTCCGAGCCGCTCGACGCCTTTCCTCCGCACGTGAGCCAGATGTCCGTGCCGTCGGTGTTCGCCGCGCTCCGTGGCTTGTCGCCGTTGGCGAAATCCGTCAGGGCCGTCGACGTGTCGACCGCCCCCGAAAGGTCGACCCGCCCCCACGGTTCGCGGTACGGCGGCCGAGAACGACGTCAACAGTTCGCCGGTGCCGACGTCGGCGTCATAGCCGGTGAGGAGGAGATAGCGTTCGTCGGCGGAGCGCGTGAGCTGGCCCTCGGTGCCCGCCGTACCGGTCGCGACCAGGCGATGGTTCGACCCGTCCGTCGCGGTCGGCAGGGCGACCGACCCCACGAGCACGCCGTCGGGCGTGTATTCGTCCAGGAAGACGGGTTGACCGACCCCGCTGGCGAGCGGCGTGGAGCCGTCGCCGATGCGATAGACGACGACGTTGTCGGCGGTGAAGGGAGCCGCGTGACCGGCACCCGCCATCATCGACCACGTGAAGAGGGCGACCACCATCATGGTCGGGGCGCGCGCACTCATTCGGCGGAAGGGGGACATATCCCCCGGAACGTCGCCGTTCAATTTGAGGGGAGCGCCCGTCCAGGACGGGGGGCGCGAAGATTTGGTCTTCCCTGAGGGGCGATCGAGGGGCTAGGACTGTCAATATACAGACCCACTCCACCAGGAAGGGAGGAGCCCCATGACGCGATTCCTCGTCCCGCTCGTTGCCTTCGTGGTCGCCGTCCCGATGACCGCCCGGAGTGCGCTGGTCCTCCATCACGCGGTGACGCCCGTCGGCGTGCCCGGGGGGACCACCAGCTTCTACATGGACGATCAGGATCCACCCGACCTCCCGCCCGTCGTGGAGTCGCTCGTCGTGGCGGCCGACGCCACCGCCTCGTTTCCGACCTTCACCAGCGTCCCGTTCACGGCCGACCT
>CAZLYE010000334.1:0-5549 GCA_964562865.1 uncultured Binatia bacterium (SeqCode)
GGGGTGATGGCAGGGCCACCCGCTCGTGCTACGGGTCCCTCCTCGATGCGTCTTCCCTGGACCCGGCCGCGGCCCGTCGCTCCGCCGCCGGACCCGGCCGATCCCGGGAGGCTCCGACGTGACGTGCTCGCGCACGTCGCCGTCGAGCTGGCCGGCGTCCGGGGCGACGCGGGCCTCGACGCCGTGCTCCGCATCACGGTCGAGGCCGCGGCGCGGATCACCGGGGCGGCCGCGGCGCTCGCGCTCGCGGCCGACGGCGGACGGCTCGAGCGCTTCGCGGCGAGCGGTCTCGACGGCTGCACCCGCGAGACCCTCGCGCGGGAGGACGTGCTCCGCGTCCTCCTCGAGCGCCTCCGCGCGCTCGCCCGGCCGCTCGCTCCGGAGGACCTGGATCCCGCGACGGCGCGCACGCTGCTCGCCGTCGCCCCGTACGGGATCGTCATCGTTCCGGTCGATGCAGACGCGTTCCTCGTGGTGGCCGACCGGACCCCCGAGCGGGGGCTCGATCCCGACGGACTCGCGGTCGTGACGCTGCTCGCGCGCCTCGCCCGCGCCTCGCTCGGTCGCGCGCGCGAGTACGCCGCGCTCGAGGCGGCGTGTGCGGAGCTCAGGCGCCTGAGCGGTCAGGTCCTCGCGCGCCGCGACGAGGAACTCGGCCGGACCGCTCGCGAGCTGCACGAGGGCATCTGCCAGCGGCTCGCCGCGGTGAACGCCCAGCTCGAGGCGCTGGGAGTCATGGTCGATGGCCAGCGCGCACCGCTCGCGCGTCTGCGCGACGCCCGCGGCCTGGTGAACCAGTCGGTCGGCGAGCTGCGCGAGCTCGCGCAGCGGCTGCGTCCCTCGGTGCTCGAGAACCTCGGCTACGTCGAGGCGCTGCGCTGGTACGTCGGACGGCTTCGCGAGCGATCCGGCGTCGCCCTCTCGCTCGAGGTGGAGGGCGGCGAGACCCGGCTCCCCTTCGACATGGAGCGCGCCCTCTTCGGCGCCACCGAGGAGGCGCTCGGCGCCACGTCCGGCGGCAAGGTGCCGCCCCGCCTGCGGATCCGGTACCGCCGGGAGCCCGCGGCCGTGCGGGTCGAGATCGCCGGGACGCGTCCCGGCACGGTCGACCTGGTCGCGATCCGCGAGCGCCTGCGCCCATTCGGCGGCGCCGTGTCCGTGACCCGCACCCCCGAGAACAACCCAGTGATCGAGGTCCAGGTCCCGACGAACTGAAGGCCGCTGCCCGGCACGAGGGGCACAGCGAATGGCGGGCGAGTACGTCCGCCCCGCGGCGTCGGCGTCGGAGGCCGGCGGCGAGAGCCGCCGAGCCGGCCGACGGGGTCTGGGGGCATCGGAAGCGCGCAGCGCGGCGCAGCCGCGCGAGCACTGGACGGGCCCCCAGATTCATTTTAGACAGGCCGCTTGCCGAGCAAGTACGTCACCGTCGACGGCGCCGCGGTCCACTATCTGCACAGTGGTCCGACCACGCTGCCCGACGTCATCCCGGCGCTCGATCGCGGGCGGCTCTTCGTGCTCGTGCACGCGGCGGGGAGCAACGCGGGGATGTGGCGGCGCCAGATCGAGGCGGCGAGCCGGGAGGACAGCGTCGTGGCGCTCGACTTCCCGGGGCACGGGCGCTCGGCCGGCATCGAGGGGCTGCCCACCGTCGAGGCCTACGCCGACCTCCTCGCCCGCTTCGCCGCCGCGCTCCGCCTGCGGCCGTTCGTGCTCGTCGGCCGGAGCATGGGCGGTGCCGTCGGGATGACGCTCGCCGCATGCCGCCCCGAGCTCCTTTCCGGCCTCGTCCTCGTCTGCACGGCGGCGAGCTTCACGTTCACGGCGGAGCAGCTCGCAGCCTACCGGGACGTCGTGCGCGGCCGGCTCCCGCAGCAGTTCACCACCGAGACGTTCTCGCCCGCGACCGGCATGGAGCTCATGCGGGAGGCGTGGATGGAGCAGGTGAAGACGGATCCCCGCGTCCGCTACGGGGACATCCTCGCCTGCCAGGCGTTCGACGCGCGTGAGCTCCTCGCGAAGATCCGCACGCCGACGCTCGTCGTCGCGGGGGCCGACGACCGGGTGACGCCGCCCGCCTGTGCGGAGGAGATCGCGCGCGGGATCGCCGGCGCGCGGCTCGAGGTGATCCCGCAGGCGGGCCATCAGGCGCCGCTCGAGCAGGCCGACGCGTTCAACCGGCTCGTCGGCGGCTTCGCCGGAGGGCTCTGGTGAGCATCTGGGGCCGGACCGCGGTCGCCGGCGCGTGGGAGCACCCGACGCGCTTCGCGCCCGACAGGACCGCCTTCCAGATCCACGCCGAGAGCGCCCGCGGCGCGCTCGACGACGCCGGCCTCTCCATCCGCGACGTCGACGCGCTCTTCACGAGCGGCGTCGGGCCGATCGGCATCCTGTCGCTCGCGAACCACCTGAACCTCCGCCCGCGGTACGTCGACTCGCAGGCGATCGGTGGCTCGTCGTTCGTCTCGCACTGCTTCCACGCCGCGGCGGCGATCGCTGCCGGGCTGTGCGAGGTCGCGCTCGTCACCTACGGATCGACGGCGGCGTCGGAGCGCTTCGCGATCGGCACGGGCAGCGGCGGCATGCTCGCGGACCCGCCCGACAGCTTCGAAGTCCCCTTCGGGCCGACCATCGTCGGCTCCTACGCGATGGTCGCGCAGCGCCACATGCACGAGTACGGGACGACGAGCGAGCAGCTCGCCGAGATCGCGGTCACGATGCGGCGCCACGCCGGTCTCAATCCCCAGGCCAAGTACCGCGACCCGATCAGCGTCGAGGACGTCCTCGCCTCGCGCATCATCTCCTCGCCGCTCCACCTCCTCGACTGCTGCGTCATCTCGGACGGCGGCGGTGCGCTCGTCCTCACCTCGGTCGAGCGCGCGCGGGATCTCCGGCGTCCGCCCATCGTCATCCTCGGCGCGGCGGAGGGGGTGCGCCACTCGGAGATCGGGACGCGCGACCTGCTCGACGTGGCGGCGCGGCAGTCGGGACCGCTCGCGCTCGCGCGCGCCGGCGTGAAGCACGCCGACGTGGACCTCGCCATGATCTACGACTCGTACACGATCACCGTGCTCGCGACGCTGGAGGGGCTCGGCTTCTGCGCGCCGGGGGAGGGCGGTGCCTTCTGCGCGGGCGGCCGGATCGGCCTCGGCGGTGCGCTCCCCGTGAACCCCGACGGCGGCGGGCTCTCGTCGAACCACCCGGGCATGCGCGGCATCTTCCTCGTCATCGAGGCGACGCGGCAGCTCCGCGGCGAGTGCGGCCCGCGTCAGGTCCCCGGGGCCGAGCTGGCGCTCGTCCACGGGACGGGTGGCATGCTCGGCCAGCGGCACAGCGGCGTCACCATGATCCTCGGGCGGACGTGATGGCGGACGCGAAGACCTACCGGAAAGCGCTCCCGCGCATCGACGAGGAGTCGCGCGGCTGGTGGGAGGCGCTCGGGCGCCACGAGCTCTACGTCCAGCGCTGCCGCGACTGCGGCACGAAGCGTCTCTACCCGCGCGCGCTCTGCACCGCGTGCCTCTCGTCCGCGACCGAATGGGTGCGCGCGACCGGACGCGGCACCGTCCACACCTTCACCGTGACGCACCAGAACCAGGCGCCCGGCTTCCGCGAGGAGCTGCCCTACGTGCTCGCGATCGTCGAGCTCGAGGAGGGCCCGCGCCTCATGACGAACGTCGTCGGCTGCGCGCCGGACGCGGTGCGGATCGGCATGCCGGTCGAGGTCGTGTTCGAGGACGTCACGCCGGACGTCACGCTCCCGAAGTTCCGGCCGCGCTGACGTGATTCTCGACCTCCATCTCCACTCCGAGCTCTCGGACGACAGCCGCGCGCCCGTCGAGGCGTACCTGAAGCTCCTCCAGCGCAAGCGCGAGGAGCGCCCGCTCGACGGGATCGTGCTCACGGAGCACCGCCAGTTCGACCCGACGCGCGACTACCGCGCGCTCGAGGACCGCTACGGGCTCCTCATCCTCAACGCCGCGGAGGTGGAGACCGACTACGGGCACGTGCTCGTCTACGGCGTCAACCGGGACATCCTGGCGCGCTTCGACTTCCGGAACGTGCGCCTCCCGGCCCAGGAGCTGGTGACCGAGGTCGACCGCCTGGGCGGCGTCGCGCTCCCCTGTCACCCGGGACGGCCGACGGTCGGCCTCTGCGCCCACTACGAGACCAAGCCGGCGCTCGCCGGCGTCGTTGCCGTCGAGGCGCTGAACGGCGGGAGCAGGAAGGGCGAGGACGCCCGCGTCGCGGAGCTGATCCGCCGCCACGGCTACCGGGCGTACGGCGGGAGCGACTCGCACCTCGTGAGCTTCGTCGGGATCTGCGCGACGGAGTTCGACGCCCCGATCCGGTCGATCGAGGACCTCGTCCGTGAGCTGAAGGGCGGACGCTACCGGCCCGTCGACTTCCGGCCGCGCCGGGCGGCGTAGCGGGCCGGCCGGGATTCAGCAGGGGTCCAGGCCGGGGGAAGCGCGTACGGGCGGGCGAGGGTGGGCCTCTCCCCAATCATCGAGGCGCGGCGACCGGGAACCCAAGTGATGTGGCGGCCTCCGCCATGCGCCGATCGTAGGTGACGACCGCGCGAAGCGTCGGCGCCACGAGGTGCGCGGCGGCGAGATGGATCGCATCCAGCGAGCGGAGGGCCGGCGGTTCGAGCATGCCGGCCGCGTCGAGCAGAGCATCGTCCAGGCGCACCAAGTCGACGCTTCGGAGAAGTCGCCGGGCCATTGCCACGGCCGCGGGGCCGAGCGGCCGCACGGCACGGAGAACCTCCGTTCGAGCCAGCGCGCAGGACAGACGCTGCGGCTCGCGGCGGAGATATGCCCGCAGGGCACGCGACTCGGACTCGTGAACGACGAGCTTCACGAGCGCCGACGAATCGAGATAGACCAGAGCTCAACGCTCCGAGGCTCGTGCTCGCGCGAGGCGACGGGACGGCGCCTCCACTCCGCGCGCCAATCGGATCGGGGGACCGATGTCGAGGGCGTCGCCCTCGGCCCGCACCAGACGTCCGGATGCCTCCAGCGCGTCGAGCAGATTGTCGTGGGTCATCGGGACGAGGACGGCAACGGGACGGCCGCGATCGGTCACCTCGATGCGTTCGCCCCGACGTGCACGCCTCACGGCCGTCGCAGCGTTCTGCTGAAGTTGTCGCACGCCGATGCGCTCCATGTACGGCAATGTAGCACACCAAGGCCGCGACCGCCAACGGAGCGCGGGCTTCCCTCGACGGTGAACTCCGCGGCCGTCGTTCACCTTCGGGGTCAAGAACGTTGCCCCGAAGCACCTGCCCGCGCTTCCACGTCCGTCGGCGCGCCCCGCTTCCCTTCGGCGGCGGTCTCGGCTTTTGGTGGGCGCATGATCCACGAGTGGACGCGCGGCGAGTACACCATCAGCACCGACCGGGGCCGCCTCGACCTGGACGTCATCCACGGCTTCCTCACGCGCTCGTACTGGGCGGGGGGTCGGCCGCGCGAGCGGGTCGCGCTCTCGATCGAGCGCTCGCTCCCGTTCGGCCTCTATCACGCGAGCGGGCAGGTCGGCTTCGCGCG
>CAZLYE010000335.1:0-5176 GCA_964562865.1 uncultured Binatia bacterium (SeqCode)
GGCGATGATCGAGTTCGCGGATGCGAGCGGCGCGGCGCGGATCAAGGTGGTGGGCGTCGGCGGTGGCGGCGGGAACGCGGTGAACACGATGATCGCCTCCGGGCTTCCCGGGGTCGACTTCATCGCCGCGAACACCGACGCGCAGGCGCTCAAGGCGAACCTCGCGCCGATCAAGATGCAGCTCGGCGAGAAGCTGACGCGCGGGCTCGGCGCCGGCGGCAATCCGGAGGTCGGCAAGCGCGCCGCGCAGGAGGACGTGGATCGCCTGCGCGAGCACCTCGTCGAGGCCGACATGATCTTCATCACCGCCGGCATGGGCGGCGGCACCGGGACGGGCGCCGCGCCCATCATCGCGAAGGTGGCGAAGGAGCTCGGCTCCCTCACGGTCGGCGTCGTGACGAAACCGTTCTCGTTCGAGGGCAAGCGCCGCATGAAGCAGGCCGACGAGGGGATGAAGGAGCTGAAGGCGAGCGTCGACACGCTGATCGCCATCCCCAACCAGCGGCTCCTCTCGGTCGCGGGCCGGAACTCGTCGATCCTCGAGACCTTCAAGAAGGCGGACGACGTCCTCCTCCAGGCGGTCCGCGGCATCTCCGACCTGATCACGGTGCACGGCCTCATCAACCTCGACTTTGCCGACGTGCGCACGATCATGTCCGAGATGGGCATGGCCATGATGGGGGCGGCCGTCGCGCAGGGCGAGAACCGCGCCGTCGAAGCGGCGCAGAAGGCGGTCTCGAGCCCGCTCCTCGAGGACGTCTCGATCCAGGGCGCGCGCGGCGTCCTCATCAACATCACCGGCGGCCCCGACCTGAGCCTCCACGAGGTGAACGAGGCGGCGACGCTCATCCAGGAGGAGGCCGACGAGGACGCGAACATCATCTTCGGCGCCGTCATCGACGAGTCGATGGGCGACGAGGTCCGGATCACGGTGATCGCGACCGGGTTCGGCGAGGCCGTGCAGGCCGAGAAGCCGAAGAGCGGCGTGCGCGACCGGGCGACGGGGCCGGTCGCCGCGGTCGGCGACACCCGCCCGCGCAGGCACCACGGCATGGTGGAGGACGATCTCGATGTCCCGACCTGGCAGCGCCGGCGGCAGGAGCCGCCGGTGGCCGGTGCGCGGAACCCTCAGCGTCCGGCCGCCGCGTCCGCCCCGGAGGAGGGCGCGGAGGACTACGACGTGCCGACGTTCCTCCGCCGCGGCGCGGAGTAGCGCGACCGCCGCCGGCTCCGTCGGACATGCAGCGCTGGGCCGACTTCGCGAGGGAGCGGCCGGAGATGGCGGAGGCGGGGCGCGCGCGGCGGGTCGACGATCCGGCGGTGCGGCAGGTCGTCTACGACGCCTACACCGCGACCGGGACGTTCACGAGCAACGACATGCTCTCCGAGCTCTGGCTCGAGCGCGCGCTGCACGCCAGGTACGACCCCCGCCCGAGCCGGCCGCCCGTCTACACGCGGTGGTCGAGCCGCTGAGCGGCGCGCGCGCTCAGCTCGCCGGCGTCTGACCGTCGGCGCAGCCCTGCGCGTCGACGTCCGCGTCCTCGGGCGTGTCGGGGCAGGCGTCGCACGCGTCGCCGACGCCGTCGCCGTCGGCGTCCGCCTGGTCGGGGTTCGCCTTCCGCGGGCAGTTGTCCCGACCGTTCGGGACGCCGTCGCCGTCGACGTCCGGGTCGCAGGCGTCGCCGATGCCGTCGCCGTCGAGGTCGGCCTGCCGCGGGTTCCAGACGCCGGGGCAGTTGTCGTCGCACCCGACGGTCGCGCCGCCCCGGCAGGGGAAGTCGCCCGCGCGGCCGCTCTCGTCGCCGTCGTCGAGGATCCCGTCGCCGTCGCGATCGCCGGGCGTGCCGCGCTCCTTCCCGCAGTCCGAGGCCTCCGCGGCGTGGAGGAAGCGCCAGCGGTCGATGCGGTCGATGATCCCGAGCTTCCACAGGCGGCGCGCGTGACGGCGCACGCAGCCGAGGTAGAGGCCGCGGCTCCGCCAGGATACCGTACGGCCGGCGGGTCCGTCGCACGGGCAGCTCTGGGTCACGCTGCAGCCGTCGGGTCCGACGGCGAGCCGGAGGGCGTCGTCGGGACCCGCGTCCTCGACCGTGTCGGGACACTGGTCGCAGGCGTCGCCGACCCCGTCGCCGTCCTCGTCCGCCTGATCCGGGTCGGGCGTCGCCACGCAGACGTCGCACGCGTTCCCGATCCCGTCGCCGTCGGTGTCGAACTGCCCGGGGTTCGGGACGGTGGGACAGTTGTCGACGTCGTCGGGGATCCCGTCCCCGTCGGTGTCGAGCGTCCCGCCGGCGGTCGCGACGGCCAGAAGCGCGGCGATGGCGGCGATCAGGACCTGGCGGTGGACCGACACTCCCTCTCGTCGGCGCGAAGTCCTTCCGGCTTGAGAGGCCTCGTCCCGACCGGGTCAGAATTCTGGCACGCCGATGCAATTTGCCTTGACGGCGTCGTTCGCGCGGCGGTTCAATGCGCCCCCGAAGGAGGAGTCATGGTGCATCGTCTCGTCCTCGCGCTGGCCGTCCTGCTCTGGGCCGCACCCGTCCGGGCCGCGATCTGCACGGCGAACGTCGGACTCGCCCCGATGGTGTGCTCGCCGCCCGAGCCCCTGCGGCCGCACGCGCGGATCACGCGCGACGCCTACGGCGTGCCGCACATCCGGGGGCGGACCTTCCACGACGTCGGCTACGGGATCGGCCTCGCGCAGGCCCAGGACCGCCTCTTCCAGCTGGAGTTCGTGCGGAAGTCGGCGACCGGGAACCTCGCGGAGGTCGTGGGACGCGACTTCCTCTCCGACGACGAGGACAGCCGGCGCCAGTTCTACACCGAAGAGGAGCGGCAGTACCTCGTGACGACGCTCTCCTGCGACCTCCAGGCGATGGTCCAGGGCTTCGTCGACGGGGTGAACGACTGGATCGCGCAGATCTACGGCGACCCGACGCTCGCCAACGTGCCCCACGAGTTCTTCTTCCTGCCGCTCGTCATCCGGCTGCAGGGGAACCTCACCATCCCGACCGGCGTCCGCTACACGGTGGAGACGATTGGCGGGCGCGAGGTCTACAAGCCCGACCCGTGGCGGACGACCGACGTCGCCGCCGTCGGGGCGCTGCTCGCCGGGCGGTTCGGGAGCGGCGGCGGGCGGCAGCTGCGCCAGGCGGCGCTCCTCGACTACCTCACGACCTTCTTCACGATGGTCGGCCCGCCCGCGGGGAAGACGGCGGCCGACGCGGCGCGGGACGTCTTCGAGGACGTGCGGTGGCTCGACGACCCGAACGCGCCGACGACCATCCCGAAGACGGGTGCGATCAACCGGGTGATCGGCGGGCACACGCCGGTCCCGACCGCCGACGCGGCGCCTGCGGCGTCCGCGCCGGCCGTCCTGCTCGCCGAACGGCTCCGGCTGTTCCTCACGCCGGCGCTCGTGTTCGCGGCGCCGGTCGATCCCCGTGCCTCACAGCACGAGTTCGTGCGCTCGCTCGACCACTCGACGGTGCTCCGCGGGCTCCGCGCCGCGGAGCGGATGGCGCGCGAGGCGCACGACTTGAACCGGCGCTTCGGCGTCTTCGTCCACTCGGGCAGCAACTCGTGGCTCGTCGCGCCCTGGCGGAGCCAGAGCGGCCATGCGCTCCTCTGGGGTGGCCCGCAGGAGGGGTTCGACAACCCGAACATCGACTGGGAGGCCTACATCCGGGCGCCGCACGTGCAGACGGGCGGCATGATGATCGCCGGCGTCCCGGGCGTTCTCATCGGGCAGACGCGGCGCTTCGCGTTCACCACCACGTCCGGCGAGATCGACAACTCGACGCTGTACGTCGAGACGCTCGAGGCGCCCGCCGACCCCGAGCCGCAGACCGCGAGCGCGCAGTATCGCTTCCTCCTCGACGGATCGTATCTCCCGATGGACCGCCGCACGGAGACCTTTCACTTCGCAGGCGAGGACTCGACGAAGGCGCCCGCCTACACGCCGGGCGGCCCCGCGCTCGGCGACGGCCCGCTCCTCTACAACGTCTTCCGCGTGAACGACTGCGACCCGGCGCACTTCCACGGCTACGTGCTGGAGTTCGACCCCGCCGCGTCGCCGCCGCGCGCCTTCAGCTACAAGACGGCCTACTGGAAGAACGAGGTCTCCACCGTCGAGGGCTTCCTCGAGTTCGGGCTCGACCGGAAGTTCGACGAGTTCAGCGCGTCGGTGGAGAAGGTCGTCTCGCTCCACAACTTCTTCTACGCCGACCAGCGCGGGAACATCGCGTACTGGAGCGCCGGGGCGCGGCCCGCCTTCCCCGCGGGCTTCGACGACCGGCTGCCCGCCGACGGGACCGGCAGCCAGGAGTGGGGGCTCCATCCGGACGGGGAGCGGTACGTCCCGTTCAGCCGCTCGCTCGTCTCCGTCAACCCGACCCAGGGTTGGCTCACCAACTGGAACACCAAGCCCGCCGACGCGCCGTACATCCAGGAGGGCAACAGCCACGACGAGCACTGGGGCGAGATCTACCGCTCCGACCGCATGGCCTTCCTCCTCCGGAACAACGCCCACATGACGCTCCAGGACGTCGAGGCGATCGAGCGCGACGTCGGCTCGATGGACGGGAGCACGGACACGGTGCGCGCCGCAGCAACGTTCCTGATCCCGGCGATCCAGACCGCCTACGCGAACCTCCAGGCGGCGAACGACCCGCTGGCCGACGCGACGGCACATCCGACGCTCGGCTCCTCGGTCGCGATCCTCGGCGACTGGCTCGCGTACCTGCAGGACCTCTCGCAGATCTATCCCGACGGGCACTACGGGGCGTCGTACAGCCCGTCGCACGGCCAGGCCGGCATGTCGATCTTCTACCAGTGGTGGTACGCGCTCAAGAAGAATCTCTGGGGCGGCGGCATGGATCCCGGCGAGCCCTTCGTCGGGACGGTGAACTTCTCGAACACCGCGATCGACGGCAACGACTACCTCGACGAGACCACGTACAACATGTTCCTCCACCTGCTGGAGGGCACGCACGCCGGCGTCCCGCAGCGCTTCACGGGGGACTACTTCGGGGGGCATCGCGACCAGATCGTCGTGGAGAGCCTGAACGACGCGATCGCGCTCCTCTCCGGGACGGGGCCGCTCCCGCGGATGGGCTACGGGCTCTGCTTCGGGGGCAGCGTCCCCACGCCGGGCTTCGGCGATCCCGACCCGCAC
>CAZLYE010000336.1:0-14819 GCA_964562865.1 uncultured Binatia bacterium (SeqCode)
AACGACCCGCAGATCCGCGAGCGCTTCCAGTTCTGGACCTTCATCTACGACACGGGCAACCCGATCCCGTACTCGGCGATGCTCCTCCGCCGCTCGCTCCGCGAGGCGATCGCCAACCTCGACCCCGCGGGCAGAGACCCCTGCCTCGCCCGCATGGTGGTCATCGGCCACAGCCAGGGCGGGATCCTCGCCAAGATGACGGCGGTCGAGACGGGCGACCGCCTGTGGCAGAACGTGAGCGACCGGCCGCTCGATGCGCTCCCCGTGAAGCCCGAGACGCGCGCGCTCCTTCGCGAGTCGCTGTTCCTCGAGCCGCTCCCCTTCGTCCGCCGGCTCGTCTTCATCGCGACGCCGCACCGCGGGAGCTTCCAGGCCCGCCTCTGGGTGACGAACGTCCTCGCCCGCCTCGTAAAGATGCCGAGGGACATCGCGACGCTCGGTGCCCAGCTGGTGACCCTCCGGCGCGAGCGAGCGATCTTCGCCCGCGTGCGGCGCGTCCCGACGAGCGTCGACAACATGTCGCCGACGAACCCGTTCGTCCGCACGCTCGCGGAGATTCCCGTCGTGCCCGGCGTCGCCACGCACTCGATCATCGCCGTCAAGGGCAACGGACCGCCGGAGAAGGGGAACGACGGCGTGGTCGCCTACACGAGCGCCCACGTGGACGGCGTGCAGTCGGAGCTCGTTGTCCGCTCGTCGCACTCGGTGCAGGGGAACCCGCACGCGATCGAGGAGGTGCGGCGGATCCTCCTCCTCGACGCGGCGGAGCTCGACCGCACGCACGACGCCTGCCGCCCGGGCGCGGCCGCGAGATCGTGAAGCGCGCCGGACGGACCCTCGCGACGCTGCTGGTCGGGGTCGCCGTCGTCGCGATGACGGCCTGGGCGACGCTCGCGATCGCCTACGGGGACCTGCCCTCCGCCCCGCTGCGGCATCTGCTCGCGGCCGGATTCGCCGCGACGACGCTCCTCGCCTTCGCCGTGCTCCCGCGCCGCCGCCGGACGCTCTTCGGCTTCCTCGTCGCCTTCGCCGCGGTCCTCGGCTGGTGGCTCCACGTCGCGCCCTCGAACGACCGCGACTGGCAGCCCGAGGTGTCCCGCCTCGCCCGGGCCGACGTCGACGGCGAGCGCGTCACGCTCCACGACATCCGCAACTTCGACTACCGCACCGAGACCGACTTCACCCCGCGCTGGTACGACGCGACGTTCGACCTGGCGGACCTGCGCTCCGCCGACCTCGTCGCGAGCTACTGGATGGGCGACGCGATCGCGCACGTCATGGTGAGCTTCGGGTTCGTGGGCGACCGGTACGTCGCGGTCTCGATCGAGACGCGGAAGGAGCGCGGCGAGGCGTACTCCACCATCGCCGGCTTCTTCAAGCAGTACGAGCTCGTGTACGTGGTCGGCGACGAGCGCGACCTGATCCGGGTGCGCACGAACTACCGGGAGCCGCGGGAGGACGTCTACGTCTACCGCGTCCGCGCGCCGCGCGAGAACCTGCGGCGGGTCTTCCTCGACTACCTGCGGGAGCTGAACGCCCTCGGCGATCACCCCGCCTTCTACAACACGCTCACGACGAACTGCACGACGAGCATCCTCGTCCACACCCGCGTGAACCCCGGGGCGCCGCCGTTCAGCTGGAAGGTGCTGCTGAGCGGCTATCTCCCCGAGTACACCTACGAGCTCGGGCGGCTCGACACGAGCCTGCCGTTCGACGAGCTGCGGCGCCGCTCGCGCGTGAACGAGAGCGCGCAGGCGGCCGACCGGGATCCCGACTTCTCGCGGCGGATTCGCGAGGGGCTGCCGGGGATGACGCCCGACGGGCCCGGCGACGATGCGCCGACGCCCGAGGGAGCCGTCGCGAGCGGACCGCCGTCCGTGCCGCTATCCGTCGCGTGTCTGGGCGGCGGCCTCCGCGCGGGGCACGTAGTCGAACGAGCCCTTGCGGAGGTTCACGAACGCGAGCTCGGGCAGGCTGAAGAGCACGCCGCGGAGCCCCGACCGCAGGGTCTCGCCGCGGTCGAACGGCAGGAGCGGAATGCCGGCGGCGGCCCGCGTCTCCGCGAGCCTGCGCGCGAGGTCGTCCTCGCCGACCGCCGGGAGGGTGAGCGCGGGCCACGGTGCGTCGCGCGACGGCACGAGCGATCCCGACGCGAGGCGCACGCCGCGATCCTCGGCCCGTGCCGCGTCGATCTCGAGTAGACGGTTGCCGGTGGCCTCGATCTCCGCGAAGGCCGCCTCGTCGACCTCCGCTCCCGCGACGAGGCGCGCGCGGCTGCGCATGAAGTCGTCGTGGACGTCGTCGCGGAGACGGACGAGCGCGTCGCGATGCCGTCGCACCTCCGACCGCGGGATGGTCTCGGGCTCCGAGGGGAACACGTCGAGGAGGACCAGCCGACCCGTCTCGTCGCTCGCGTGCAGCGCCTCGAGCCGTGCCATCCCGACCAGGAACGCGAAGCCCCAGTCGGGCCGGTCCGAGCGCACCAGACGGACGAGCGCGTCCGTGAGATGGTCGCCCCAGGCGGCGAGCCGCCGGCGCGCCGTCGCGTCGAGGTCGAAGCTCCGATCCGTCGTCGACCAGTAGGAGCCGGGACGGAGCGGCAGGCCGCGATCGAGCGCGCGCAGCGCCGCCGAGGCCGTCAAGAGGTCGAGGTACCGGCGCGAGAAGGGGTAGGAGAGATCCGGCTGGCCGTCCGCCGGCAGGTCGTCCGTCGGGGGCGCGAACGCGGCCGGCGAGAGGTGCGCCAGCTCCCCGCGGACCTGCTCGATCCGCTCGCGGATGGCGTCCGGCCCGTAGGTGTCGAGCACCCGCTGGCGGAGAGCGCGCGCCGCGGCGGACGGAGGGGAGCGGCCGTCGTCGGGGAAGAAGTACCCCGCACCGCGGAGATGGACGGCGCCTGCCGCGTCACCTCGCCGGTGCGCCAGCAGGAGCTCGAGCAGCAGCCGATCGTCGCGCAGCATGTCCCGATGCTCGAACAGCTTCCGCTCGGCGAGGAAGCGCTCGTTGAACCGCTGCCGCAGCCGCGCGTAGACCTCGTCCGGGACGGCGACGCGGCTCACGTGCATCGTGCGGTTCTCGAGCACGCCATACGCGTAGCGGAAGTCCTGCCAGTCGTCCCGGCGCAGCCGGAGCACTCCGGGGCTCTCGTGCTGGAAGTGGTAGGTCTCGTCCCCGAAGCGGATGGCGGTGTGCCCGCCGCTCGAGCCGCCCTCGTTGGCCTCGATGTAGACGAAGTCGATCGTCCGAGGCGTGGACGCGAGCGCGCTCTGCGAGAGGAGCGCTGCGGCGAGAAGGAGGATCGCGCGCACGGTCACCGCACGGAGTCGTATCCCTGCTGGATCAGGTCGGCCTTCCGTTGGTCGTCGTCGGCGAGGCCCCGCTTGTAGGCCATCAGGTCTGCAGCCGAGACCTTCGCGCTGCCGAGCCCCTCCCCGATGGCGGTGTAGGTGCCCGGATTCTCCTCCCAGTTGGTGATGCCGTGCTCCTCCGCGATCCGGGCGACGTCGGTCTGGAAGCCGCGGACGTCACCGCGGCCCGACCGGGCCCAGGTCCGCGTGTAGTCGGTGACGTCGTCGCGGTACGCGTGCTCCGCGGCGCCGGGCGACGAGTTCGACGAGGAGTCCGACGAGTGCGAGCTGCTGCGCGACGACTTGGACAGGCTCCACGAGCTCGCAGAGATCGAGCAGCCCGCGAGGGGTACGGCCACGAGCATCGCGACGAGTCGCACGACGGCGCGTGACCTCATGCCGTCTCATTTCCTGGTCGTCATGCACGCGTCAATCACAGATCGCCCGCGGACGCATCACGACGATCACGAGCAAGAAGAGTGACGGGTGTGCGATTGCGCTCGCCCGCGCGATCACGAGGCCGAGCGCGTGCCCACCCCGACGTGACGGCGGCTGAGCACTCGACCCGCTTCAGGTGATGGGTGGCGACCTTCTCGATGACGTCCTCCGGAACGTCCGCCACCGTGCCGCGCCGAGACGGGGACGGAGGACGAATCCCGGCCAGCCAGCGTGGTCTCGAGGTGTGTGGGCGCCATCAGCCACGCCTCCCACGGTGCCACGTGGGGTCTTCGCGGAGCCGGCGGAAAATGTATTGACAAGCAGCGACCGGCGCGAGTACGGCCGGAAGCGGAAGGGAGAGTCCCATGACCCCACTCCGTCCGCGATCCGCGCTCGTGATGGCAGGCCTCCTCCTGCTGCCCCGTCTCGCGGGCGCGCAGTGCACCACGCACGGCCACTCGAGCGCCGTCTCGAAGAGCGCCAAGCTCCTCGAGCGGTGCAACGACGGTCGCCTGAAGAGCGGACCGGGGTTCGTGTGCACGACGAGCCCACCGCCCGCGTGCGCCGGCACGCTCGTGACCGACGCGATCGCGCTCGCCTACGGGGCCAACAACCCCGCGCCGTCGGGCGTCGACCGCTCGGCCATGAAGAACCAGCTCCGGTGCCAGAAGACGATCGGCAAGGGAGTGGTGAGCTTCATCGGGAAGAAGCTCCGCTACCTGATCGACGGACGCGCGCCCGCCGAGGCGGAAGCCAAGGCCCGGCGGGCGATCGACAAGATCCCGCGCCAGTGCGCCGTGCTCGTCGCGCAGGACGTGAGCGGCGTGGTGCTGCCGGACGTCGGCCCGCAGATGGACGCGGCGGTGGGCGCGCCGAGCCAGCCCGTGCTGCCGACCACACTCGCCAACGCCCTTGTCACCCTGCTCGAGACGTGGGTGGATCGCGTCGGGCCGCACCCGGCGCCGCTCCGGCCGAACATCGTCTTCATCCTCACCGACGACCAGCGCTTCGACACGATCGGGCTCACGCACTCGATCGACGGCGTGACGCCCGTCATGCCGACCGTCGTGAACGAGCTCGTGAACAAGGGCGTCACGTTCCAGAACAGCTACGTGACGACCGACCTCTGCGCCCCGAGCCGCTCGAGCCTGCTCTCCGCGAAGTACTCGCACACGACCGGCGTGCACGACAACGGCGGCCCCGACGGCGGGTTCACGGCATTCGACGACGCCTCGACGCTCCCCGTGTGGCTCAAGGCCGCCGGGTACCACACCGGGATCTACGGGAAGTACATCAACGGCTACGGCCCCGCGGCGCCGTACCAGGCGCCGGGGTGGGACGAGTGGCACGTCTTCAAGGACGTCGCCTACTTCAACTACACGCTGGTCGAGAACGGCGTCGAGAACGCGTTCGGCAGCGCGGACACGGACTACTCGACCGACGTGCTGCGCGACGAGGTGGTCCAGTTCATCCACGACGCCGCCGGCGGCCCGCCGTTCTTCCTCTACTTCGCCCCGAAGGCGCCGCACGCGCCGGCCACGCCCGCGCCGCGCCACGTCGGGAGCTTCAACGGCATCGCGCCCTGGCGGCCGCCGAACTACAACGAGGCCGACGTCTCGGACAAGCCGGCGTGGGTGCAGGCGATCGCGCCGTGGGGCCCCACGCGGCGGGCGAACACCGACGCCTTCGACCAGATGCAGCTCGAGTGCCTGCAGGCCGTCGACGAGGCGATCGCGGCGCTCATCCAGGCGCTCCGCGACACCGGCCAGGACCAGAACACGATGATCGTGTTCGCCTCCGACAACGGCTACTCCTGGGGATCGCACCGCTGGGAGCCGAAGCAGTGCCCGTACGAGGAGTGCATGCGGGTCCCGCTCGTCGTCCGCTACACGCCGCTCGCGCCGCTCCCGCGCGTCGAGACGGGCTTCGGGCTGAACATCGACCACGGGGAGACGATCGCCGAGCTGGCGGGGGCCACGCCCGATCCGGGCGTCGAGGGACGGAGCCTCGTCCGCCTCCTTGACGGCACGGCGACGGGCTGGCGCACGGATTTCCTCGAGGAGCACTGGAACGGCAAGATCCCGACCTACGCGGAGGTGCGCGCTGAGCAGTGGAAGTACAACGAGTACATCACCACCGAGAACGAGCTCTACGACGAGCTCGCCGATCCGTTCGAGCTGCTGAACGTGGTGACGGACCCGGGCAACACGAGCGTGGTCTCGAGCATGGCGGCACGGCTGCGCGTGCTGCGGCCGGGCTGGCCGTCGTCCCCGTCGGGCGCGTTCCTCGACCCGTGATCCGGTGAGATGTCGCGGCGGGCGCAATCGGCGCGCGCGATCCTGACCGTGGCCTGCCTCGGGCTCGTCGCCGGGACCGGCGTGCGGGCCGATCCGCGGGCGAGGCCCGACGGGATCGCCGTCCCGGCGGGCATGGTCTACATCGCCGGCGGGCGGACGCGGATCGGCTCCGACGACGGCCAGCCCGCCGAGCGCCCGAGCTTCTGGGCGGACGTCGCGCCCCTTCTCCTCGACGTACACCCCGTCACCGTCGCGGACTTCCGCCGCTTCGTGGACACGACCGGCTACGTGACGCAGTCCGAGCGCTTCGGCAGCTCGGGGGTCTTCGACGTGAAGACCGGGACGTGGGGGCTCGTCGACGGCGCGAGCTGGCGGCGCCCGCGCGGCCCCTCGGAAGCGGCGGCGGCCCCCGATCATCCCGTCACGCAGGTGTCGTGGAACGACGCGGTCGCGTTCTGTCGCTGGGCGGGGAAGCGGCTCCCGACCGAGATCGAATGGGAGCACGCGGCCCGCGGGGGACGGAGCGACGGCCCCCGCTACGCGTGGGGAGACGCGCTCGTGGTGGACGGTCGATACATGGCGAACACCTGGCAGGGCGAGTTCCCGCGGCGGAACACGGCGGCCGACGGCTGGGTGTACACGTCACCCGTGGGGACGTTCGGGAAGACCGCCTCCGGTCTCACCGACATGGGCGGCAACGTCTGGCAGTGGTGCGACGACTGGTTCCGCCCCTACGCCGACCGCGGCAAGCCGTTCACGCCGGACGCGGAGAGCGCCCGGGTGATCCGTGGCGGCTCGTTCCTCTGCGACCCGAAGGTCTGCCACGGCTTCCGCGTGTCGGCCCGCGGCCACTCGACCCCCGAGACGGGGCTCGTGCACGTGGGCTTCCGCTGCGCGCGTGACGCCGTCGCCCGGAGCGCCGAGCTCGCCCCCTGACCGGGCGCGTGCGCGCCGCGGCTACTTCCCGACCTGCGCCGTCAGCTGGGACATCAGCACGCCCACCTGCGCGGCCGCCGCCGTCACGTCGCAGCCGGCCCGCTTTCCCGCACGGGTCACCGCGCGGGAGAGCCGGCGCGCGAGACGGAGCGACGTGGCGGAGAGACGCGCGTCCGGCGACGCGGCCTTGAACTCGCGATCGAGCGCCCGGCGGAGCTGCCGCAGCGGCGAGGCGATGGCACGGAGGACTCGGGGCCGGCAGGCTGCCTGCGCGACGGCCGTGGTCACGCGGTCGAGCTCGCAGCGGATGCCGTGCTCGTCCGCGCCGATGTCCAGAGACCAGGCGTCGGTCGCACGCGTGGGGTCGCACTCCGAGCAGGCGTCCGCGGGATCCGCGCCGCCGGCGGTGGCGCAGCTCCCGTCGATGAGGCACGTGCCCGCGGCGAGCGACGGCTGGCAGACGCCGCCCTGGCACGCCGCGGAGAAGCACGGCTCCACGGCGGCCTCGCACGCCGTGCCGTCCGGCATGGACACGTCGGGCGGGCAGGCGGCCGACGAGCCGTCGCACGCCTCCGGCGCGTCGCAGGGGCCGGTGGCCGCACGGCACGTGGTGCCGGCGGACAGGAGGTGGCAGGTCGCGTCGCAGCAGCCGGAGGCGCCGCTGGGTCCGGGATCGCACTCCTCTCCCGGCTGCACGATGCCGTCGCCGCAGCCTGGGAGCGCGATCTCCGTCACGTTGTTCGCGCGATTCGGATCGGGCAGCAGGTCCTCGGTGTCGATGGTGACGCGCAGGTTGAACGCCCGCGTCATCACGTCCGGCACGTCGGTCACGTCGATGTACTGGCAGTCGAGGAACGGCTCGTAGTCGTCGGTGCACCCGACCGAGAGACCCTGGTCGGTGTCGCACGACGTGAACTTGGGAGACGTCCCGCTCACGCACTCGTCGTCGTTGAAGCAGTAGCCGCGCTTCTGCCCGACCACGACGTCGTTGCCGTGCAGATCGAGCAGCTCGAAGCGGGCCGCGCTGCGAAAGTGCGCGACGTACAGCCCCGGACTGCACACGAAGCGGGGATCCTGACACGCGGCACCGGGGTTCGTCTGGCAGTCGGGGCATCCCGGATTGCCGATCACGAGATCGTCGGGGCCGAGGTTCGTCACGCGGGTGCCGAAGCGGAGGAGCGTGCGTCCCGTCGCCGCGCCGGCGCAGCCCTCGATGACGTCACCCGGACTGACCGTGGCGTTCGTCTCGAAGTAGGCGCCGTAGATGGCGGGAGTCAGGTCCGACGAGGCGTGCGCCGCGGGCGAGAGCACACCGGAAGCGACGAGAAGGAGCAGTGCGAGAAAGAACATGGCCGCCCGCTGCAGCCGGTGTGCCAGGGCGGCGCGCGCGCCCGGTCGGGTGCGCTGTCGCGAAGCGCGGCAGTCGCCGGCGGCCCGCGACGCCGGAAGCTACGGGCGCTTGCGGCTCGGGGCACTAGAGTCGGACCGCGATGCCGCGCCGTCCGAGAGCGACGGTGAGCGCACAGAGCGCGCTCGTCGCCGTGAGGACTGCTGCGAGCCCCGGTACCAGCTCGAGGCGCGCCCACTCGGGGAACGCGAGCCACGCCGGATAGTAGACCGCGACGTGGAGGATCACCCACGCCGTGAGCGCGTTCCGACCGACGAGGAGCAGCCAGCGAGGGAACGCGCGTCCGGTCGCCTCGAGCGCGGCGGCCGACGCGAGCACCGCCGCCGCGACGGCGATCGTGAGCGCCACGAAGCTGCTCGTGCCGATCACCTTGTTGAACGGGATGCCACCCGCGTGAAGGAGCACGGCGAGCGGCAGCGCGATCGCGGCGAGCGTGGCTGCCTCGGCAGCCACCGCCCGCGGCCCGCCGCCCGCGGCGATCCGCCGCCCGAGCGTGAGCCCCGCGAGCGTGAGCGGCACGAAGGCGAACGCGGCGACCGGATTCCCATGGACGGTTCCGTTTGCCGCGCCGGAGAAGGCGGCGAGCAGCACGAACCCGAAGGCCGCGATGGCGGCGGTCGGTGCGGGGACGAGCGCCGTCGCGACGAGGCCACCCAGCCCGAGCGTCTGGAGCACGCCCCAGCGCGGCCAGGGGCTCGACGCGCCGACGCCGTCGAGGAGCATCCCGAGGACGATGAGCGCGATGAAGCGGCGCACGGCCGCCGGGCGCGTCGCGTTCGTGAGGAAGAGGGGGAGGGACACGCCGACGAGAAACTGGAACACCGGCGCCGGAAGGTCGAAGGCCCGGAGAACGTCGCCCTGGTTGTGGGCGAGGAGCGGCGGGATGTCCCGCAGGCACACGTTCACCAGGTTGGCGACGAGCATGCCGACGACCGCGACGCCCCGGCTCGCGTCGAGGAACTGCACGCGGCGGGACGCGACGACGGCGCGGGGAAGGGCGGGGGCCCGGACGGCCACCGTCGCATCGAGCGGAGCGGCACCGGTCATGCGGGACGTGCTGCAACCACCCTGCCAAGTCGCGACACGCGTGGATCCGGCCGCGAGCGTCGGGGCGTCGTCCCGTGTTGGTGTGCCCGTGGGCATCTGCGTGCTCGGCGAGTGAGCATGCGGACGAGGGACGCGGCACGTTCCGCGCCCCCGCGTCGGGGCCGCGTGGTCGGGCGTTTGCTACCGGAGTCCGGCGATGCTCCCGGCTTGGCCGGCGCGACGGTCCGGAGAGCGGTAGGCGCTGACGATCCACGGAGAAGGGGCCTGGCCGCGACAAGCCGGGGGCGTCACAAAATCACGTCGGAGACGCCGATGAGGTCCGCCGATCCCGCCCAGCCATCTTTCTCGGCAACCCGTGCTCAAACGCTGGTCAACCGAGCCGGGGCACGCGAGGAGATCCATGCATCTCGGGTCTCGGGGAGGTTGGCGGCCTCCTTGCTAGAGATCGCATGACCCGCCGTCCGAACGTGCTCGCGGTGAGGAGGACACTCGCGGTCGCTCGCACGTGGCTCTGGGCGGCCGTCTTCGTCGGATCCGTGGTCGCCGTGGCGGGCGCATCGGCGGGACTCGCGACCGCGGTGGATTGGTGGGCATCCGGTGGCGCGCACTAGGACGACGGCTCCATCCGGCCGCATCGCGCTGACCGTCACCAGGTTTCGCGCGGAGCACAGGCCGCTGCCGTGGTGGCGGCGCCTGCTTTCGCGGCTCCGGTACGGGAGCCGGCGCGCGCCGGACGAGCCCACGGAGATGCGCGGCTCCGGAGCGCCGCTCCGGCTGGCGCGGCGGGGGTGATCCATGATCGGCGTCGAGCGACTCCTGTTCGCCTGGACGATGGTCGGCGTGGCGTTGACCGTCCTCAACCGGCTCCGCTGACGACCGCTCCCGCGGAGCCGGGGCTGATCAAGCCATGAGGTGGGCGGACCGGCGAGCAGCCCAGCCACGTAGGGAAGCGCCAGCGCGGCGAGCAGCGTCCACACGGCCCAGCGCCCGACCGCGTCGCGGGCGCGCGTCGCGGTCGCGTAGACCCAGGCTCCGGCCACGAACATCGCCGTCTCCACGGCGACCGTCCCCGGGGCGGAGTGGTAGAGCCCGAGCCCCAGCCGTGCCCCGCCCGGGTAGAGCTGCATGTCCGGACGGTGGGTGACGAAGTCGAGCACCCAGTGGCTGAGGACGCACGCGGCGACGGCGATCGTCCCGGCGACGTAGCCGGTGCGCGCGCGATGGAGGGCGGCGAAGAGGAGCGCCCAGAGGGTCAGGGCGAGGAGGCCGTGCGAGAGCGGGAAGTGGTCGAGCGAGATCGTGAGGAGGTGCTCCGGTCCTCCGACGATCGTCGCCTGCTCCCACCCGGCGAGGAGGAAGACGACCCAGAGCAGGTCGGCGAGGCTCGCCGCGGCGAAGAGCGTCCCGAGCGAGGTCCTCGGCGCGGCGCGTTTGGTGGCGAGCGCGACGGCGTAGTGGCCGATGAACACTACCCGCCGCCTCCACGCGTCCGCGTGGCGTCGAGCGCGGCACGGAGCCGCCCGACGAGCATGCCGGCGCCGTCGGCGGCGGGAGCCGTCCCGAAGACGTGGAAGTCGGGACGCTGGAGCGCGACGCCGACGTCGTGCGCCGCGAACCACCTGGCGTAGGTCCCCTGCACGTCCCGGACGGGGCCGTCGGGTGCCACCCGGGCTCTCACGCCGCCGAGCGAGGCGAACCAGTCGGCCAGCTCCGGCGCGAGGAAACGTGCCGGGTCCGCGGCGGGCGCGAGCAGGGCGAAGCCCCGCCCGACGACGTCGTCGAAGCGCCCCGTCGCGTCGCCGCGGCGGACGATCCCCTGGGGGAAGAGCCGCCCGGCGGACGAGTCGCCGTCGAGGAGGAACCCGGGACCGATTGCGGGCGCGGGCAGCGGCGGCGAGAGCCCCGTCTCGCGGGCGGCGGCGATCATCGCGGCGTCGCGGGCGGCCGCTGCGTCGGGGTCCGAGACGCAGATCACCTTGCCGAGCTCGATCGAGAACTCGATCACGCGGCGCACCTGCGGGATGCGCTCCGACGCGTAGGTCGCGAGCAGCGCGTCGCCGGCCCTTCCCGCGAGCACGAGGTCGAGCTTCCAGGCGAGGTTGGCGGCGTCGCGGATCCCGGAGCACATGCCCTGGCCGGCGAAGGGCGGCATCTGGTGCGCGGCGTCGCCCGCCAGGAGTATCCGACCCTGCCGCCAGCCGTCGACCCAGCGGGCCTGGAACGTGTAGACCGCGTGCCGCTCGAGCGTCGCGTTGCCGGGGTGGAGCGCCCACGGCTCGAGGAGCCGCCAGGCGGTCGCCTCTGTGTTCAGGTGTGCGATGGGCTCCCCCGGCAGGCGCATGAACTCCCAGCGCCGGCGGCCGGGTCCGCCGGACACGACCGTCGTCGGGCGCGCAGGATCGCAGAGCTGTCCATTGATGGGATCCCAGGCGCGCGGCTCGCGGGGGACGACGTCGACGATGAGCCAGTCGAAGAAGAAGCCGAGGTCGGTCACGGTCGCGCCCAGGTGGCGGCGGACGAAGCTGTTCGCGCCGTCGCAGCCGACGACCCAGCGCGCGCGGACCGACCGGTCCCCGCCGGGGCCGACGACGAGCAGCTCGACCTCGTCCGCCGATGGCCGGAGGACGACCACCTCGCTCCCGCGCCGGACCTCGACGCCCGGAAGCGCCCGCGCCCGTGCGTCGAGCGCGCGCTCCAGGTCCGGCTGCGAGAACATGTTGGCCTCGGGCCAGCCGGAGAGCCCGTCCTGCCCGCTCCCGATCCGGAGGAGCGTCTCGCCGGCGGCGTTCCGCCACTCGTAGACGTCGGCGGGCTCGCTGAGCCGCGGCAGCTCCTCGCCGAGGCCCGCGGCCTGGAGGATCCGGGCGACCTCGTGGTCGAAGTGGACGGCCCGGGGCAGGGGATACGCCGCGGGCTGCTTCTCGAGGACGCCGACCCGCCAGCCGCGCTGGCCGAGGAGGATCGCGAGGGTCTGGCCGACCGGGCCCCAGCCGACGATGGCGACGTCGAAGCGGCCGCTCATCCCGCCCGTCAGCCGGGCTGGACGGACTCGCTCCGCGCGAACGACGGCCGGGCGGCGAGCCGCGCGAGCCAGTCGCACACCCGCGGGTGGCGCCCGGGATCGAGGGGGACCTGCACCATCGGGTACATCTGCACGCGCGGCGCGACCGACAGGTCCGCGATCGAGTACCGGCTGCCGACGAGCCAGTCCCGTCCGTCGAGCGTCGCCTCGAGGCGGTCGAGGCGCTGGACGAGCAGCGCGTCCAGGTGTCCGGCCTCCGTCGGGGAGATCATCTCGTCGTCGTAGACGCGCCGGACCCACTCGAGGTGCGCGGGGTCGTCGGTCGAGCGGCGCGCGTCGGCGAGGACGTCCTCGCGCGGGCGCAGCCGGTCGTACGGCCCGATCACGCGCAGATACATGAGCGGCCGGAAGTCCTTCGCCATGGCGAGCTCGAACGCCTGCCACATCTTGGCCTGCGCGCGCCCCCACGGATCGCGGGGGTAGAGCGGCGGGTCGGGAAAGACGTCGTCGAGGTACTCCGTGATGACGTTCGACTCGTAGACGACGCGGTCGTCGTGGACGAGCGTCGGGACGACGCCGTTCGGGTTGAGCGCGAGGTACTCCGGTCGCTTCTGCTCCATCCGCGTCAGGTCGACGAGGCGGCTGGTCCACCCGAGGCCCTTCTCGAGGAGCACCGCGCGCACCCGGCGGGCGCACGGCGAGCCGTGGGCGTCGTAGAGCGTGAGCATCAGAAGCGGAGCATGTCGAACGGCGTCGCGCCCGCGGGCAGCGGCGGCCGCGCCGTCAGCCGCTCGATCGGCTCGCCGGATCGGTAGCGGGCGAGCAGCTCCTCGGGATCGAAGACGACGCCGATCGGGTTCGCGGCGAAGTCGCCGCTCCGGATCCAGCGGTTGGTCTCCTCGGCGGTGGGAAAGTTGTCCACCTGCAGCTCGACGCGGTTGCCGTCGGGATCCTTGTAGTACATCGACGTGGTCGGGCCGTGGTTGATGCACCAGTACGGCGTGATGCCGGCGTCCCGGAGGCGCGCGTAGGTGTAGAGCAGGTCGCCGAGATCGGCGTGGCTGAAGGCCACGTGATCGGTGCCGGCGGCCTGCTCCGACGGCTTCTCCAGCCCGGGGATCCCCGCGATCGCGATGCGATGGTGCTCGTCGTCGTAGGTGAGGAACGCGAGGATGCCGTCCGAGTGCACGACGTCGGCACCGAGGACGGTCTCGTACCACGCGACCATCTCGTCGAGGCGCGACGTCCGCCGGACGATGTGCGCGAGCTTGGTGGGCGCGACGCGGCCGCGGCCGGTCGCGAGCTTGGCCCGGCGGTCCTCCTCCATCGGGACCGCATCCTAGACGACTCGGCGAAGCCGACGCCAGGCCTGGCCCGTTCGGACGAACGGCGCTAGGACTGGTCGCATGAGAGCGCCGATCGGGCTCCCGCTGCTCCTCGTCCTCGGCCTCTGGTCCGCCGTGCCGTGGCACGTCTCCGCCGCGGACTCCGTGCTCCGACCGGCGGGGCAGGTGCTCTACCGCCGCTACTGCGCCTCCTGCCACGGCGTGGACGCGAAGGGCGACGGCCCCGTCGTGCCCGCGCTCGGCCAGCGCCCGACCGATCTCACGGGCCTCGCGCGCGCGCACGGCGGGAAGTTCCCCTTTCTCGCGATCGTGGCGGCGATCGACGGGACGCGCGACGTCCGCGCGCACGGCGTGTCGGAGATGCCGGTCTGGGGCGACGTCTTCGAACCGCGGAGCGGGTGGACCCCCGAGGCGGTGGCGGAGGCGCGCGGCAAGGTGGTGCTGATCACGGAGTACCTCCGGAGCATCCAGGCGCGCTGACGCCGGGTAACGACCCGAACGGCGACGGGCGGAGGAGCCAGCGGTACCACCAGGCGAGCACCTCGTGCCCGGCCTCGCTGCCGAGGTTGTGGCCCGCGCCGGGAACGAGCACGAAGCGGAACCGCTCGGGCATGCCGGCGCGCGCGTACGCGGTCCGGAGGATGCCCGCGGTCTCGACCGCGCAGGCGGACGGCACGGCGGCATCGTCGGTGCCGTTCACCATGAGGATCGCCGTCTGCACGAGGCGCTCGGGACGTGCGATGGGCTCGTTCTCGCGGAGCCAGCGCTCGTAGTCCGGATCCAGGTCGAGCGGCTTGCCGTCCATCGCGAGGCTCGAGAGGTGGAGGAAGGTGTGGTAGTCGCCGCACGCGACGAGGATGGCCGCGGCAGCGAGCCGGCGGTCCGTCGCGACGGCCTGGAGGGCCGTGAAGCCGAGCGTCGAGCTCCCGACGATGCCGATGCGGGCCGGGTCGACGTCGGGGACCGTGGCGAGGTAGT
>CAZLYE010000337.1:0-3441 GCA_964562865.1 uncultured Binatia bacterium (SeqCode)
GCGATACCACTACGGCGCCGTCTGCCAGCTCGTTCCGGGCCGCACCCATGGCTCCATCATGGCCCCCAGCAGCTTCTATCCGTCCGGGCTGCCGAGCCTGATCGTCACGCAGGCGTCGAGGATCTGGCGGAGGGAGGCCGCTATGGTGAGGACGCCCGCCGTCTCGGCGGCCGCACGTCGATGATCACGCGGGCGGGGCCCTCGGGGGCCTCGCCGCGCGCCTCCCATCCGTGGCCGCCCTTCTTCCACCCCGCGCTTCGCGCCGTCGGCATCTTCAACCGCTTCTCCGCCTGCTCGGCCAGCTTCTCCGCGCGCAACAGATCCGTTGCACGCGGTGCTTCGCCTCCGCGCAGCACCGGACGCTCCGCCCGAGCGGGAGCCACGGCCCCGACGAGCAGCACCACGATCCAGAGAACGTTCTTCATGCGTCGAAGAGCACGAAGGATGCCACGGCGGCACGTGCGTCCGGTTGGATCGCCGCGCCTTCCCCGCTATAGAGCGCGCCATCGATCAGCTCCCGCTCAGCGTCCGCCTCGCGCCCCGTGACGTCCTGACCGGCGTCTTCGGCTACGCCGACTTCCGTCCCGGCCAGGAGAAGATCATCTCGGCCGTTCTCTCGGGCCGCGACTGCATCGGCGTCATGCCGACGGGCGCGGGGAAGTCGCTCACGTTCCAGATACCCGCGCGCCTCATGCGGGGCACCGTGCTCGTCGTGAGTCCGCTCATCTCGCTCATGAAGGACCAGGTCGACGCGCTCACGCGGAACGGCTTCCGCGCGGCCGTCATCAACTCGAGCCTCGACTGGCAGACGCGGCGCGACCGGATCCGGCGGCTCAACGGCGGCGAGTACGAGCTCGTCTACGTCGCGCCCGAGGGACTCGAGGGAAGCCTCAGGAACTTCCTCGCCGGCGTCAACGTCTCGCTCGTCGTCGTCGACGAGGCGCACTGCATCTCGGAGTGGGGCCACGACTTCCGGCCGGCGTACCGGAAGCTCCGAGGGCTCAAGCAGGAGCTCGGCGGCGTGCCGATCCTCGCCCTCACCGCCACCGCCACCCGACGCGTGGTCGGCGACATCATCCGCCAGCTCGGGATGGTGAAGCCGGACGGCTTCAAGGGGTCCTTCTTCCGGGCGAACCTCGTCCTCACCGCGCACAAGAAGGGCGACGGGCGCGGCTCGCGGAAGGACCTCCTCGCGTACGTGCGCCGGCGACGCGGCGAGAGCGGCATCGTCTACGCGCTCAGCCGCCGGAACGTCGAGTCGCTCACGGACTTCCTCGTGCGGGCGGGCGTTCGCGCCGTCCCGTACCATGCCGGCCTCGACGACGCAGTCCGCGAGCGCAATCAGAACGCCTTCGCGCGCGACGAGGCGGACGTGGTGGTGGCGACGATCGCCTTCGGCATGGGGATCGACAAGTCGAACGTTCGCTTCGTGGTCCACCGCGAGATGCCGCGCTCGATCGAGTCGTACTACCAGGAGATCGGGCGCGCCGGCCGCGACGGTCTCCCGAGCGACTGCATCCTCCTCTACTCGTGGGCCGACGTCGTGAGCCACGAGCGCTTCCACGAGCGCATCGAAGACGAACGGCTGAGGCACGACGCGCGCGCCAAGACCCGCGCCATGTTCGATCTCGCCGACGCGCCCGGCTGCCGGCACCGGAATCTCGTCGCCTACTTCGACGAGACGATCGCCGCCTGCGGCACCGCCTGCGACGAGTGCCGCGGCACCCGCTTCGTCGACCTCGTGAAGCCCGTGCGCGCGGCGGCCGCGCCGGCCCCGACCCCGGACGGCGACCTCTTCCAGCGCCTCCGGACGCTCCGCCGCGCGCTCGCCGACGCGGAGGGCGTGCCCGCGTACATCGTCTTCAGCGACGCCGTCCTCGCCCGCATGGCCGCCGAGCGTCCGACCGACGAGGCGGGGCTGCTGGCCGTCGCCGGGGTGGGGCCCGCGAAGCTCGCGCGCTACGGAACCGCGTTCCTGCGCGTCCTCCGCGAGGTCTGACCCGGCGCTCGCCACCCGGCGTCTCGCACGCGCGCCGTCCCTGCGTGCGTGCGCGATTCGGGGACCCGTCCGCCGCGCTCTCCGCCACGCCGGGCGCTCCGGCGGACGCCACTCACCCGCGACGGCACGACGTCCGGCGGTCCGGGCACGGGCCTTGAATGTACGACCCCGTCACATCCTCGACATGGAGGAACCATGACGGACTGGGAAAACGCCGTCGTCGTCGACCCGAAGGACCTGAAACGCCTGACGGAAGACAACGCCACCCTGCGGAGAGCGAGCCTGCGCCAGCGCGTCGCGCTCTGCATCGTCGTCGGCATCTGCGCGGTCGCGGGTGCCACCGAATACTGGCAGGCCTCGCGCCTGAGCGACGTGTCGCACGAGGCGCGCGAGTGCCGGAAGTCGTCGCAGCGCTCCAACATCGCGCTCGCCGCGCTCGCGCGGAGCCACGAGAACATCCTGGCCGCCACCGAGCAGGCGCCGTCGGTCGGCACCAAGTCGTGGGGCCGCCGCTTCACGGTCACGATGTACATCCCGCGGAGCCCGGCCTACGGGCGTTTCAACAACGGGATCACGTCGACGCTCTGGAAGGCCGATCCGCGGAGCCGCATCGTCGCCGTCGACCCGAAGCTCATCCCCTACGGCTCGTGGGTCTGGATCGAGGGCATGGGCTGGTACCAGGCCCAGGACTGCGGGTCGGCGATCAAGGGCTTCCGTCTGGACCTGCTCACCGAGACGGAGCACGAGGCGATGGAGTTCGGCAAGCAGGACCGCTTCGTGATCGTCGTCCCGGCCGCGAACGCCTGACCTCCCCGGGGTGCGCCGGTCGATCGCGGCCGGCGCACCGTCTTGCCTCCCCGCCCGCGTGGCGCTACGTCGGGGCCATGGCGCTCACCGAGAGCCGTGACCTGCCGCTCGGCACCCCGTGCCCCGACTTCCGCCTCCGCTCCGTCGACGGGAAGACGTTCGCGCGCGGCGACTTCCGCGATCGGGCGGCGCTGGTGGTGCTGTTCATCTGCAACCACTGCCCCTACGTGCAGGCGGTGGAGGACCGCATCGTCCGCCTGAATCGCGACTACGCGCCGCGCGGCGTGCAGCTGGTCGGCATCTGCTCGAACGACCCGACCGACTATCCCGACGACCGGCCCGAGAAGCTCCACCAGCGCTGGCGCGAGAGGGGCTACGGCTTCCCCTACCTCGTCGACGAGACGCAGGACGTCGCGCGCGCGTTCGGCGCGGTCTGCACGCCCGACATCTACGTCTTCGACCGCGACCGGAAGCTCGCCTACCACGGTCGCATCGACGACAACTGGCAGCAGCCGGCGAAGGTCACGCGCCGCGACCTCGCCGCCGCGCTCGACGCCCTCCTCGCCGGGAAGCAGCCGTCGCGCGAGCAGACGTCGTCGATCGGCTGCTCGATCAAGTGGCGCAAGGCGAGCTGA
>CAZLYE010000338.1:0-9415 GCA_964562865.1 uncultured Binatia bacterium (SeqCode)
CGTCCCCGTTGACCGTGTCCATCGCCGTCCTCACCTGGACGGATACGGCGCGAGGTTGATGTTCGACCAGGCACGAAGGGCAGCCGTAGTTGATGATCGCCTTGCTCGTCCCGCCGAGGAACTTCCCGATGGTGACGTCCTCGCACCCTTCGTCCGGGGCGCTGGTCCCCGCGCCGCGCCGGCTCCGAGAGCGAGGCTCAGGGCGACGAGGCCTTGCGTCCCGAGTGTCTGCATGGCTATGTTGGCCATGTGAAAAGAGCCAGGATTGCAGAGCTCAAGAATCACCTGTCGCGCTATCTCCAGCACGTCCGGGCCGGGGGGACCGTCGTGGTGCTCGATCGGAACAGGCCAGTCGCCCAGATCGTACCGCTCGCTCGGGGTGCGGGCGGCCGGGCCGGCCGCGGCGTGGACCGCCTCGCACGCCTGGAGCATCGCGGGCTCATCCGTCGCGGAACCGGCGGGCTTCCCCCCTGGCTCGGCCGCCGCCGTCCACCGAGATTCCGTGGGAGCCTGCTCGAGGATCTCCTCGCGGAGCGCGAGGCTGGCTGGTGAGATTCTGGGACACGTCCGCCCTGCTGCCGCTCTTCGTCTCCGAGCCCGCCACGGCGCGCGTCGAGCGGTGGCTGCGTGCCGACCCGGAGGTGGTGGTCTGGATGCTCGCCCGCGTCGAGCTGCTCTCCGCGCTCGCTCGACGCCGCCGGAACGAGCCGCGTGCCGCGCGACGGCTGCACGCCGTCCGCGATGAAGTGCTCGCCGCCAGCGAACAGTGGTCGGAGATCACGGCGATCGAGCTCGTGCGCCGCCACGCGGAGCGGATCGTCGAGACGCATCCCCTGCGCGCGGCCGACGCGCTTCAGCTCGCGGCGGCGCTGGTGGCCGCCGAAGAGAATCCAGCCACGCTCGAATTCGTGACCCTCGACGAGCGGCTCGCCGAGGCGGCGAGGCGCGAGGGGTTCCGCGTACTGACCCTCGATTGAGCGCCAAGTCGCCCTCAGGGGAGGCTGCTCACCTCCCAGAGTCCGAGCGCCTTGTCGGCGTAGGAGCCTCCCTGCTCCGTGCACCCTTCGACGATGCACGCCAGCGGAGGCGGCAGGTTGAACGGTGGGCGCTCGAGGTTGAGCAAGCGCCAGTCGCCATCGGCCGCGTCCTCGTTGTCACGGTGATCCAGGAACGTCGTGGTGAGGAGATGGCGAGATCCGCTCCGCTTCACGTTCGTGATCGTCCGAAAGATGTTCGCGAACGACAGATGAACCAGGCAGTCGCGGGAGAGAACGAGGTCGACGGTGGGAAGCGGGTCGTTCGTCACGTCGAGAGTCAGGAACTCCCGCCCTGAACCGGGCTGGCCATGGTGCGCCCGATTCCGCGTGATCAGATCCTCGACGATGTCCCCGCCGATGTATCGGATCGGCCCGAGATCGACGTGCCGCATCCATGCAAAGTCGCCGCACGGGAGGTCGAGAATAGTGCGAACTCCGAGGGCGGTCAGCAGGTTCGGGAGCTCTCGCCGAAGCCGCTCCGTCTCTGCGAGAGCGGATCCCAACCCGGAGACCGATTCGCCTCCGGCCCAGAGGTTCCTTCGACATATCTCCGTGAACAGGTCACGGAGCCGGAGCCCACGCAGCTCGACCTCGCACTCCTGGAATCGTACGTGGGCGAGCACCGGCGGCCTCGGACGCAGGCCTCCGCTCACCGGACCGGCGTGCACTTCCAGTAGTAGTTCGGCGTCCCGCCCGCGTCGTGCATCTTCCGGAAGGTGAGCTCGACCGGCATGTCGAGCTTCACCTCCTTCGGGCTCGCGTCGGTCATCTGAAGGTAGAGCCGCGCGCCCTCGACGTCGACGACCGTCGCGATCATGGGCGGGCTCGGGCTGCCGGCGAAGTTGTCGAAGGTGAACGACTTGACGGCGCCGATCCGGTCGGAGAGCCGCACGCGCTCGAACTCGTCGCGCGCGTGGCAGCGGAAGCACACGCGCTGGCGCGGGTACTGGACGCAGCCGCAGCGCCGGCAGCGCAGCCCCGCGAGCGTCACGTCGTCGTCGCGGTCGCGGAAGTGCTTGGTGGCCGAGATGCCGGCGCCGGCGCGCCGGTCGTGCTCGGTGGCGAGGAGCTGGCGGAAGCGGAGATAGAGGTCATAGGTCGGCAGCTCGGCGCGTCGTGCGAGATGCCACGACACGCCGCGCCGGCCCTCGAGGCCCGCGATGACGGGCGTGGCCTCCAGGACGAACGCCTCGGCGCCGTCGCCGTAGCTGACGAGAAGGATCCGGTCGCCCGCCTTCGCGCCCTCGAGCGCACCGGCCAGGAGGAGCGGCGCGAAGGCGGCGCCGGCGTTCCCGACCTTGCCGAAGAGCGGGTCAGCCGCCTGCGTGGCGTCGAAGCCCAGCTCGCGTACGACGGCCGCGTGGCTCCGCGCGTCGGGGCCGTAGAGGACGACCTTCGTGAAGTCCTTCGGCGCGAGGCGCACCTTCGCGAGGAGCCCCCGCACGACGTCGCGCACGTTCTGCCGGTAGCCGTGGTCGACGACGAAGCGCTCCTCCCACGCGTGGACGAACGGGTCGCCCTCCGCACGCCACACGTCGATCAGCTCGTCGGCCACGGCGTGGGTGGCCGAGACGCCCGCCGCGACGTCGTCCGCCCCGACGAGAAAGGCCGCGGCGCCGTCGCCGAGGTTCGCCTCGAGCGCGGAGCGCGGCGCCGCCATGCGCGTCTCGCCGGCGACGACCAGCACGCGCCGCGCCGAGCCGGCCTTCACCGTGTCGACCGCGGTGCGGAGCGCCGTCGTCCCGGCCCGGAGCGAGTCGCCGACGTCCGTGGTCTGCACGTCGCGACGGAGGTCGAGCGCCCGCGCGACGATCGCGGCGCCCTGCTTCTCCTTGAACGGGTACGACGTCGACGCGAAGAGCACGCCGTCCACCGCGCTCCGGTCGACGCCGTGCAGGCAATCGATCGCCGCGGCGACGGCCATCGTGACGGAGTCCTCGTCCCAGTTGGCGACGGCCTTCTCCGGCCCGCCGGGCTTGCCGCCCGCAATCGCGGCGAGCGGAAGCCGCAACATCGGGATGTATGCGCCGTACGACGTGATTCCGACCATCGATCTCGGTCCTCCTGCCGTGGGGGCGCGGAGAACCTACGATCGGGCGGGTGGCCACTGCAAGCGCGGAGGCCGGGGCGCGAAACGGTTTGACGCCCCCCGACGGCCGGTGGTAGCGCCCGGACGCCGGCCATGGCGGACGTCCCACGGACCGAGACCGACTCACGCCTCCGCGCACGCGGTCCGGCCGGGACGGCGGGCGTCCTCGCCACCGGCGTCGTCTACTTCGCCGCGGCCAGGCTCGGGCTCTCCATGGCGTTCGGCGCGGAGCAGGTGACGACGGTCTGGCCGCCCACCGGCATCGCGCTCGCCGCCGTGCTGCTCCTCGGCCCGCGGGTCTGGCCCGGCATCGCGGTCGGCGCGCTCCTCGCCAACGCGACCGCGGACGAGCCGCTCTGGACTGCGTGCGCGATCGCCACGGGGAACACGCTGGAGGCCCTGACCGGCGCCTGGCTGCTCCGGCGGGTGGGGTTCCGGAGCTCGTTCGAGCGGTCGCAAGACGTGCTCGCGCTGGTCGTGCTCGGGGTGCTCGGCAGCACCATGGTGAGCGCGACCATCGGCGTCGTGAGCCTCTGCGTGGGCGGCGTCCAGCCGTGGGCGGACTTCGGATCGCTCTGGCTCACCTGGTGGCTCGGGGACGCGCTCGGGGCGCTCGTCATGGCGCCGGTTCTCCTCGTGTGGGGCACGGCGCCCCCGCCGTGGTCGCCGCCCCGCCGCCCGCTCGAGGCGACGGCGATGATCGCCGGGGTCGTCGTCGTGAGCCTCGCGGTCTTCGCGGGGCACCTCGGCATGCCGGCGGCGTCCTACCCGCTGCACTACACGGTCTTTCCGTTCGTCATCTGGGCCGCGCTCCGCTTCGGCCAGCGCGGCACGACGGCCGTCATCCTGCTCGTGTCGAGCCTCGCGATCTGGAGCACGCTCGGCGCTCACGGGCCCTTCGCGATGGTGGCGGTGCAGGAGAGCCTCGTCGTGCTCCAGCTCTTCACGGCCGTCGTCGCGGTGACCGGGCTCGTGCTCGGCGCCGTGATCGGCGAGCGGAACCGGGCCGAGGGCCGGGCCGCCGCGGACTACGCGACGCTCCAGGTGAGCGAAGAGCGGCTCCGGATGGCGCTCGATGCGGGCCACATGGGCGTCTGGGACTGGGACATCGCGACGGGCAAGGTGAAGTGGTCCGAGAGCCTGGAGCCGCTCCACGGGCTCCGTCCGGGGACCTTCAACGGCACGTTCGAGGCCTTCCAGGAGCTCGTCCACCCCGACGACCGCGAGGTCGTGAACCGCGCGATCGCGCGCGCGGTGGCCGAAGGGGCCGGATACGACCTCGAGTTCCGGAGCCGGTGGCCCGACGGCACGGTCCACTGGATGTCGGCCAAGGGGACCGTCCTCCGCGACGAGGGCGGCCGCCCGATCCGCATGATCGGGATCGGCATCGACACGACGGAGCGGCGTCGGCTCGAGGACGAGCTCCGCGCGCGCGCCGAGGAGCTCGCCGGCACGGATCGGCGGAAGGACGAGTTCCTCGCCATGCTCGCCCACGAGCTCCGGAATCCGCTCGCGCCGCTCGGGACCGCGCTCCACCTCCTCGCCGTCGATGCGCCGGGCCGCGAGCGCTTCCTCCAGATGGCCGACCGCCAGGTGAAGCATCTCGTGCGGCTGGTCGACGACCTGCTCGACGTGTCGCGCATCACGCAGGGCAAGATCACGCTGCGGAGAGAGGTCATCGTCCTGTCGGACGTGGTCGCGCGCGCGGTCGAGACGATCCGCCCGGTGGTCGACTCGCGCGGCCAGGCCCTCACCGTCTCGCTGCCCGCCGAGGCGATCCGGCTCGAGGTCGACCCCGCCCGGCTGGCCCAGGTGCTCGGGAACCTCCTCGCCAACGCGACCAACTACACGCCCGCCGGCGGCTCGATCTGGCTCACGGCGGAGGCGGCCGACGAGGAGGTCGTCATCCGCGTGCGGGACTCGGGTGCCGGGCTCGCCCCGGAGCTGCTCTCCCAGATCTTCGACCTCTTCGTGCAGGGGGATGCGCCGCTCGACCGGACGCGTGGAGGGCTCGGCATCGGGCTGACGATCGTCCGCCGTCTGGTGGAGATGCACGGCGGGCGCGTCGAGGCGCGAAGCCCCGGGCCGATGCAGGGGAGCGAGTTCATCGTGCACCTTCCGGCGCTCGCGCACGGGCTCCCCGAGCCGGGCGAGCCGGGGTTCCAGGCTCGGGGAGCGCCCGCGCGTGCCCTCAGGATCCTCGTCGTGGAGGACAACACCGACGCCGCGGAGGGCCTCGCGGTCGTCCTCCAGATCTGGGGGCACGAGCCGCAGCTCGCGTACGATGGCGTGACGGCGCTCGAGCTCGCGGAACGCACCCAGCCGGACGTGGTCCTGTCCGACCTCGGGCTGCCGGGGATGGACGGGTACGAGCTCGCGCGCCGCCTCCGCGCGCGGCCGGCGTTCGGACGCGCGATCCTGATCGCGCTCTCCGGCTACGGACGCGCCGAGGACAAGCGCCGGGCGCTCGAGGCCGGCTTCGACCACCACCTGGTGAAGCCCCCGGACCTCGACGCACTCGAGGAGCTGCTCGGCCGCGTCGCCCGCGCGTCTGCGGTAGAGCTTCATTGACGGACGCGAGGGGCTCTGCCCCTCTCCCCGGTCGGGCACAGCCCGACCGGGTCCTCACTCCCCGCGCGCTCCGCTCGGCCGCGCGCTTCGCGCGCGGAGGTCGATGTCGAGTCGGCCTCTGGGACACGCCCCGCATTGCATCGCCGGTGCGCGCCGACTAGAGCGATCGCATGGCAGCCCCCGAGCGCGTCCTCGCTGGCGACGATCCGTGGCTCGGGTGCAACCCCGTCGACCCGGCGTTCCGGAACGATCCACACCCCGGGCTCCGCCGGCTCCGCGAGCTCGACCCGGTCAACGAGACGCCCGTCGGCATCTGGCGCCTCACGCGCTACGCCGACGTGAACCGGCTGCTTCACGACGTCCCGGCCGGCGTGCGGAGGACCGACGGCCGCCTGCCCGGCGTGGACGAGTCGCTCGCCGGGCAACGCCTCTTCATGCTCCAGCAGGACCCACCGACGCACACGCGCCTCCGCCGCCTCGTGAGCGCCGCCTTCACCCCGCGCGCGATCGCCGCGCTCCGGCCCGCCATCCAGCGGATCGTCGATGCGTGCCTCGACCGGGTGGTGGCGCGCGGAGAGATGGACGTGATCCGCGACCTCGCGCTCCCCGTCCCGTCGACGGTGATCTGCGAGATGATGGGCGTCCCGGTCGAGGACCGCGACCGGTTCACCGTCTGGACGGCCAAGGCGACGCACGGGCTCGCCTCGCAGTTCCTGTCGCCGGAGGCGCTCGCGGAGACGCAGACGGCCGGCATGTCGCTCGCAGCCTACTTCCAGGACCTCATCGCCGCGCGGCGCGGGCGGCTCACCAACGACGTGCTGAGCGCGTTGATCCGCGCCGAGGAGGAGGGAGACCGGCTGGGTCCCGCCGAGCTCGTCTCGCAGGCGATCGGGCTCCTCATCGCGGGGTTCGAGACGACGATCGGGCTCATCGGCAACGGCGTGCGCGCACTCATCCGGCACCCCGCGGAGCTGGCGAAGCTCCGCGCGCGCCCGGAGCTCGTCGCGAGCGCCGTCGAGGAATGTCTCCGCTGGGACGGACCGATCACGCTCACCGGGCGGGTGCTCCACGCCGACGCGGAGTTCGGCGGCAAGCGCATCCCGCGGAACGCGCAGGTGTGGGGCATGCTGGTGGCCGCGAATCGCGACCCCGATGCGTTTCCCGATCCGGACCGCTTCGACGTCGAGCGGCGGCCGAACGAGCACCTCGCGTTCGGCGGCGGCGCGCACTACTGCCTCGGCGCCCACCTGGCCCGGCTCGAGGGCCAGCTCGCGATCGGCGCCCTCGTCGGACGCTTCCGCGACCTCGCGCTCGTCTCCGAGACGGTCGAGTGGGGGCCGTCGCTCTTCCGCGTCCCCGGGACGCTGCCGATCACGTTCCGGGCCGACTGACCCCCGATGCCGGACGCGCTCTTCCTGCCGGACGGCGGCCGGTTCGTGCCGACCGCGCTCTGTCGCGGCCCCTGGACGCCGGACGCCCAGCACGGCGGGCCGCCGGCGGCGCTCCTCGCGCGCGCCGTCGAGCACGCCGCGGGTGACGACGGGATGCAGACCACGCGGCTCACGGTGGAGCTGCTGCGGCCCGTACCGCTCGCGCCCCTGACCGTCGAGGCGCGCATCACGCGGCCGGGACGCAAGGTGCGGCTCCTCGAGGCGTCGCTCCGGACGGAGGACGGAGAGGTGGGGCGCGCGTCCGCGCTCCGCATCCGGCGGCGGGAGGTCCCCGTCCCGGCGGGCGTCGACGGCCGACCCGCGCCGCCGCCGGGCCCCGGCGAGGGTGCCGTGAGCACGCCGCCCTGGGTGATGCCCGACCTCCCGGCGTTTCACAGCCACGCCGTCGAGCACCGCTTCGTCGCGGGCGGATTCGATCGCCCGGGTCCGGCGACGGACTGGATCCGCCTGCGCGTCCCGCTGGTCGCAGGCGAGCCGACGCCGCCGCTCGCCCGGGTCGCCGCGGTCGCGGACTTCGGGAACGGCATCAGCTGGGTGCTGTCCCGGCTCGACGGCTGGCAGTTCATCAACCCCGACCTGACGCTCTACCTGCACCGCCTTCCCGCGGGCGAGTGGGTCTGCCTGGAGGCCGCGACGTGGGTCGAGCCGCACGGCGTCGGGATCGCGGAGAGCCGGCTCTGGGACGAGCGGGGAATGATGGGACGCTCGCTGCAGAGCCTCCTGCTGGACCGCTCCTGAGCCGTCGGGCACACTCCAGGCGCGGGCCGCCGACCGTCCCGACTGGGTCATGACCGAGCCGATCGTCGAGGAGGAGCTCGCGCTCCTCGCGCAGGTGAACGCGCGGCTCGCGGCGGGCGGCCGCGGCCACGCGCCGTCGGAGTCCGCCCTGGTCGGCGAGCTCGAGCACCTCCGCACCGCGCTCCGCGAGGGCGCCAAGACCGAGGACCGGGCCGCGCTCGTCCAGCAGTGGGACCGCCAGTCCGCGCTGCTCCAGCAGCTCCGGAACGCGCAACGCCCCGCGGACGTGGACGTCGCGTCGCCGTACTTCGCGCACCTCCGCCTCCGCGAGGACGGCGACGAGCACGACATCCTGCTCGGGAAGACGACGCGCGTCCTTCCCGGCACCCCGATCGTCGACTGGCGGAACGCGCCGATCTCCCGCATCTACTATCGGTACCGGCAGGGGGAGGAGTACGAGGAGGAGATCGCAGGCCGACTCCGGTCGGGGACGGTCGCCGGACGGCGCGCGGTCACGATCCGCAATCGCGCGCTCGAGCGAGTCGAGGCGCCGGAGGGCATCTTCCGGCACGAGGCGAGCGGGTGGCGGCAGCTCGAGACCGGACCGCAGCGCCTCGGCGGCGGCGAGGGCACCGCACTCCGCGGCGACAAGCACCTGCCCGACATCGCCGGGCTCATCGACCCCGAGCAGTTCGAGCTGATCACGCGCCCGTCGGCCGGGTTCCTCGTGATCCGGGGGACGGCGGGCTCGGGGAAGACGACCGTCGCCCTCCACCGCATCGCCTACCTCGCCTACGAGGACGCGACCGTCGACTCGCAGGACACCCTCGTCGTGGTCTTCTCGCCCGCGCTCCGCGACTACGTGAGCCACGTGCTGCCCGCGCTCCACGCCGGACGCGTCCAGGTGCGGACGTTCCACGAGTGGGCCGCCGAGCAGGTGCGCCGTCTCTTCCCGCGGCTCCCGCGTGCCGTGCGGGAGATCACGCCGGCCGTCGTGCTGCGCCTGAAGCTCCACCCGGCGATGGACACGGTGCTCGCGCGGCACGTGGCGCGCGTCCCCGGCGAGCCCACCGCGGCGCAGGCCGTGGACGACTGGGCGAGCGTCCTCATGGACGCGGAGCGACTGGAGGAGGTGCTGGCGGACGCGGCGCCGGGCGCGTTCAGTGCCGCCGACCTCCGTCGCGCCTGCGAGTGGTGCCGGGCGCGGCACGACGAGCTGGTCGCGTGGCGGAGCGGCGAGCCGGACGCGGACGCCGAGCTCGACGAGGCCGACGAGGCGCTCCTCCTGCGCGCCTGGCAGATGCGCGTCGGGGCGATCCCGGGACGCGGCGGGCCGCTCCGTTATCGCCACATCGCGGTCGACGAGGTGCAGGACTTCTCCGCGCTCGAGATCCGCGTGCTCCTCGACTGCCTGGACGAGCGGCGGAGCGTCACGCTCGCGGGCGACACGCAGCAGCACATCGTGGCCGAGGGCGGGTTCACGTCGTGGCCGGAGTTCCTGGCGCAGCTCGGGATCCCGGGCGCCGAGG
>CAZLYE010000339.1:0-7072 GCA_964562865.1 uncultured Binatia bacterium (SeqCode)
CTCGTGGAGGAACACGATCTCCCACGGCAGGGTTCGCGCGCGCGCGAGGTCGGCGGCGAGCCACTCGGGGCCTCCCGCGGCGCCCTCCGCGAAGTCGCTGTACGGCACCGAGACGAGGTGGGCGCTTCCCCAGTCGAAGGCGTAGGGCCGGAGGCCGGTCTCCGCCGACGCGGCGGGCGCGAAGACCTCCGCGTAGCGGCTCCGGCGCGTGGCGTCGTGGTTCCCGGGCGTCGGGAAGAGCGGCACCCGCGCGAGCGTCCGCCGGTAGGGCCGGAAGAAGTGCGCGTCCAGCTCGGCGGCGGTCGCGTGCACGTACGCGATGTCGCCGAGATGGAGGAGGAACGCGGGGCGGCTCGCGCGGATCCGCCGTGCGAGCGCCGCCGCCTCCGGGCTCCCGTCGCCGCTGTCGCCGACCGCGGCGAAGACGAAGGGCACGTCGCCGTCGGGCGCCGTGCGGAACCGGACGGGCGGATAGCGCACGGCGCCACCCGTCACCCGGCAGCCGTACGCCGTCCCCGGCCGGAGGGCGTCGAGCCGGGCGAACGCCAGCCCCTTGGGTCGGGCACTCGTGGTGGCCGCGAGCGCGCGTCGCTCCGGATCGCGACACTCGACCCGCTCCGCGCCTCCGCCCGTCCACACGACGGTCGCCGCCGTCGGCGTGACGGCGGTCACGTACACCCACCCGGGAGGGAGCGTCCCCTTGCAACCCGCGAGGAGGAACACCAGCGTGAGGAGCGTGCGCATCGGTAGGCCAGCGAGCCTACAGAACGGCTCCCCAAAAGGCCATTCACGCTGGAGTGAGGTCCGCGCAGGGATGATGTGCCGGTATGCAGCCGCCGGTTCGTTTTGCCGCTTCGCCGGACGTGGTAGCTGAGAGCCTCGGGAGGCGTGAATGAGGCGCGTGGTGATCTTCGACGTCGAGAACTCGAGCCGCGTGGAGCACGTGACCCGGATGCTCGAGCACCTGGAGCTCGGGAAGGTCGACCGGGCGACGCGGATCATGGCGGTCGGCAACTGGGGCGTGATCGGCCCGGAGACGGCGAAGCTGCTCTCGCACCACGGCGCGGAGCTCGTGCACACGGCCCCCGCCTTCGGCGTGAAGGACTGGAGCGACCTCCGCATCGCGGTCGGGGCGGGCATCTGGCTCGGGGAGGCGTGCCCGGGCGACGTGCTCGAGATCATCACCGACGATCAGGCCTTCGACGCCGTCGGCGACGTGGCCGCCAGCCGCGGCGTCGTGTTCCGGCGCCTCTCGTACCGCTCGCTCGTGGCCGGGCGGAAGATCGCGCCGGTGGAGCCGACACGTCGGGGCGGCTCGCGGCGCCGCGGGCGCCCGCGGCCCGCCCGCCCGTCGCGGGCGGTGGCCCGGCCGGCCGCCCCGCCGGAGGACGCGCACGCAGCCCCGCGGGACGATCTCCTCGAGGTCGTGCGCCAGCTGGTGGAGGAATCCGGGGGGCGCGGGGTCACGATCGACACGGTGTCGAACGCGCTTAAGGCCCGCGGCTTCAGCCGCCCGCCCGGCTCGCCGCGTCTCATCACGCGGCTCCGGCAGCTGAAGGCGCTCGACGTGAGCCCGCGGGGGATGATCCGCCTCGCCGAGTGATCACTTCGGCGGCGCGCCGCCGTGCGCGTAGCGGATCACCTCCGCGCGCTCCAGGGTCACGAGCCCGCCGCAGCCCGCCGAGTCGATGAGCGCGTCGAGGTGCGGGAGCGCCGCGCGGATCTTCTCCTCGCTGTCGACGATCTCGATCACGATCGGGAGATCCTCCGAGAGCCGCAGGATCTTCGCGGTGTGGATCCGGCTCGCCGCCCCGTAGCCCTCGATCCCGCGCCACGCCGTCGCGCCGGCCAGGCCGAGCTCGCGCGCCTTCCGCACGATCACCTCGTAGAGCGCACGGCCGTCGCAGCGGTCCGACTCCCCGATGAAGATCCGAAGCAGCTTTCCGTCTCCCGCGATCTTCATAGGAACCTCCCGACGTTCTCCCCGAGCCACGCGGCCGTGAGGCTCGCGCCCAGGGTGGCCGCGACGTTCGCCAGCGCGAAGGCCGTCTGCCCGCCGCGGGCGAGGGCGAGCGTCTCCCAGCTGAAGGTTGACATGGTGGTGAAGCCGCCGCAGAAGCCGATCGTCAGGAATAGGCGCGCGTTCGCCCCGATCGTCCCGCGCTCGATCGAAAGCACCATCACGAAGGCGACGATGAAGCTCCCGACCACGTTGACGGCGAGGGTGCCGAGCGGAAAGTCGGTGCCGTTGAGGCGCTGGACGGCTCCCGAGAGCCAGTAGCGGCCGACCGAGCCGAGGAGGCCGCCGAGGGCCACGAGCACGGTGCGGATCATCACGCCGCCCCGCACGCCTCGCGCCAGAGCTGGAGGACGATGAGTGCCCAGAGCTCCCGCCGGTTGTCGCGCCGGCGGGCCACGTGCTCGTCGAGGAGACCGCGGACCGCCTCGGGGCGCAGCACACGGGGGTCCAGCCGGTCGAGCACGCCGCGCGCGAAGGGCTCGAGCGGGCCCGCGAGCCAGGGAGCGAGCGGCACCGTGAGCCCGCGCTTCACGCGGCGGCGGATCGGCCCGGGGACGAGGTCGGCGACGGCGCGACGGAGCACGCGTTTCGTCGCGAGGCCGCGCACCTTCACGTCCACCGGAAGGCGGCAGGCGAACTCGACCAGGTGATGGTCGAGGTACGGCGCACGCCCCTCGAGCGACGCGGCCATCGCCGCGCGGTCGAGCTTCGGCAGGAGGTCGTCGGCGAGGTAGCCGGTCATGTCGAGCGCCAGGAGCGCCTCGACGTCGCTCCGCGCCGGGAGCGGGACCGGCTCGGGCGGTGCCGCGAGCGGCCCGCCGGGCGTGGCGAGCGCGGCGAGGTGGTCGGCGTCGAGACAGCCCGTCCACGCGCGGTGGCGCGCCGCGGGCGGCGTGTCTGCGGCCTCGAGGAAGCGCCGGAGGAGCCAGCGCAGCGTCGTGTTGCCCTGCGGTGCCCCGAGGAGCGGCGCGGCCGAGCGCGCCGCGCGGCGCACCGTCCCGGGAAGACGCGCCCAGCGGCTCGCGAGCGCGCCGCCGACGTACGTCGGGTAGCCGCCGAAGAGCTCGTCGGCGCCCTCGCCGACCAGCACCACCTTCACCTCCCTCCGCGCGAAGCGCGAGAGGAGGAACGTCGGCACGAGCGCCGGATCGGCGAGCGGCTCGTCGAGGAGCGGCGCCAGGTCGCGGATGCCTTCGAGGAAGAGCTCCGGCGTGATCGCGAGCGTCCGGTGCCGTGTCCCGAGTGCGCGGGCGGCGAGCGCCGCGTGGTCGCGCTCGTCGAACCCCCGCTCGTCGAAGCCGATGGCGAAGGTGGCGAGGTCGCCGACCACCGTCCGCGCCACGGCCGTGACGGCGGTCGAGTCGAGGCCGCCGGAGAGGAACGTCCCGACGGGGACGTCGCTCACCATCGCCGCCCGGACGGCGCGCTCGAGGTGCGTGCGAAGGCCGACGGCGGCCTCCTCCAGGCCGAGCGCGAGCGGCGGCGCGGCGAGGAGCGGCGCCGCCTCCCAGTAGCGGTCGATGCGGAGGCTCTCGCCCTCGACGACCAGCCGGCCGCCGGGCGGGAGCTTCCGGATCCCTGTGAAGGCGCTCGCCGGAAAGGGGATCCACCCCGTGCGGAGGTAGGTCGCGAGCGCGGACCAGTCGGGCTCGCGGCCCACCTCGCCGGAGGCGAGGAGCGCCTTCGGCTCGGAGGCGAAGAGGAAGCCGCGCGGCGTGAGCGCGTGGTAGAGCGGCTTCTCGCCCATCCGGTCGCGCGCGAGGACGAGGCGGCCGCGGCGCGCGTCCCAGACCGCGAGGCCGAACATGCCGTCGAGCGCGTCGACCAGATCGACGCCGCGCTCCTCGTAGAGGTGCGGCAGCACTTCGGCGTCACTGAGCGTTCGGAAGTGATGGCCCCGGGACTGGAGCGCGGAGCGCAGCGCAGCGCTGTTGTAAATCTCCCCGTTGCACACGGCGATCACGTCGCCGGTCTCGTTGGCGAGCGGCTGCGCGCCGCCGGCCACGTCGATGATCGCGAGCCGGCGGCAGCCGAGCCCGCCCGGGCCACGGACCGCCGTGCCGACGCCGTCCGGGCCGCGATGCACGAGCGCGGCACCCATGCGGTCGAGCACTGCCGGACCGTCGACGCCGACCATGCCGTAGATGCCGCACATGGCTCAGCCCCGCGGACGGAAGAGGATGCTGTGCTCGTCCGAGTGGAGCGCGACGAGGGGGCGTGCGACGCGTTGCGTGAGCTCCCCGGCGTTCCAGCGGCTCGCGACGACGTACGGGTCGCGGCCCTCGGCGAGGAGGCGGACGACTGCGCCGGTCGGGACGAGGTGGATGCTGTCCTTGAACGTCGGGCGCCGTGCGATGACCCAGTTGCTGGTGAGCGCGCGGCCGGTGTCGCTCGCGAGCACGACCGGGCGGCCGAGGTAGAAGGGCAGGGCGGTGCGGAAGGTGTCGAAGAGGACCACCTCGGCGCCGGGCGGCACCCAGGACGCGAGCTCGCGGGAGGAGCGTCCCTCCGCGTACGGCGTCAGCGGGCCGAGGAGGACGAGGCCGAGCCCGGGCGCCAGGAGCGCCGCGCACGCGAGCGCGACCGCCGGGCGGCGGCCGCCGAACGCCGTCACGGGGCCCCACACGAGGAGATAGATGCCCGTCGCGCTCAGCACCGTCGCCGAGACCGCGCCGAACCCGCTCCCGCGGCCGTGGACGCCGGCGAGCGCCGCCACGAGGGCGATCCCGCCCGCGAGCGCCGCCCAGCGCGCGAAGACCCGGAGGACGACGGCGGTCCGGCGGACGTCGGTCGCGATCGCGATCGCCGCGAGGAGCGCGAGCGGGACGAGCGCGGGCAGGATGTAGTGCGCCCGCTTGGACGCGGAGAGCGAGAAGAAGATCAGCAGCGCCGCGACGGCCCGCGTCGCGAACGCGATCGCGGCGGCGTCGGCGCCGCCCGCGCGCCATCGGCGGACCAGCGCGGGCGCCTGCGCGGCGAGGAGGACGCCCCAGACGCCGAGGGCCCACGCGAGCGTCTCGAGGTAGAACCAGACCGGCGCGCCGCGATGAAAGCGATCCGCCGACGAGAGGCGGAGGAACGTCTCGTCGAGGAGCGCGTAGCGGAGGAAGGTCGGCTCCTGGCGGAGGACGAGCGCCAGCCACGGGACGACGACGGCCGCCACCACGAGCGCGGCGGCGACGACGGGCCCGGCGCCGCTCCGCTCGACCGGCGGCGGCAGCGCCCCGCGGCCCGCCGCCCAGGCGAGGAGCGGCACCGCGATCCCGACCGGCCCCTTCATGAGGACCGCGAGCCCCATGGTGAGCCCCGCGAGCGGCAGCCACCGCCACGGCCGACCGTGGAGGCGCGCCCGCACGAGGCAGCAGAGCGTCGCGGTCACGAGCGCGGTGAGCGGCAGGTCGAAGATCACGAGTCGCGCGTAGGCGAGGACGATCGGCGCGGTCGCCACGATCGCGGCCGCGAGGAGCGCGCGGCGCCGGCCGACGAGCATCCGGGCGAGGTCGAACGTGAGCGCCACGGTGACGACCGCCGCGAGGGCCGAGGGGAATCGGGCCGCCGCCTCGCCGACGCCGGCCACGCGGAACACGCCCGCGATCATCCAGAAGAGGAGCACGGGCTTGTCGAGATAGGGGAGCCCGTTGAAGTGCGGGACGCTCCACGCCCCGCCCGCGAGCATCTCGCGGGCGACCTCGGCGTTTCGCCCCTCGTCGGGCTCCATGAGCGGCCAGCGGCCGAGCGCGTACACGAACGGCAGCATGGCGAGGGCGAGGAGGGCGAGGCCGCCGGCCACGCGGAGCCCGCGGGACTGCCGCGCGGCCACGACCAGCACCCGGCCGAGCTCCTCGAGCACGGGGACGACGCGGCCCCGCGTGTTGTACTTCGACACGCCGGCCGTCCGTGGATGATGCGCGACCGGACGCTGGACGATGCGGAGGCCGGCGAGCGTGAAGAGCGCGGGCAGCCAGCGGTGCGCGCCGTCGAAGAACGGCGTCGTCGCCTCGACGCGCGCGAGGGCGGCGGCCCGGAAGACCCGGAGCGGGCACGCCAGGTCGCGGACGTGGGGCGCCAGGACGACCCGCCGGGCGAGGTTCGAGAGCGCCGAGGCAACGCGGCGCGAGAGCGGGTCGTTCCGCGGCCCGCGGATGCCGCAGGCGAGGTCGGCGTCGCCGAGCGTGTCCAGCAGAGCGGGCAGGTCGGCCGGCGAGCACTGGAGGTCGGCGTCGAGGGTGGCGATGCGTGGCCCGCGCGCGGCCCGGAAGCCGGCGACGAGGGCGGCAGTCTGCCCGCTCCGCTGCTCGAGGCGGAGCGGCCGGAGCCGGGGATCGGCCGCCGCGAGGTGCGCGAGGACGGTCGGCGTCGCGTCGGTGCTGCCGTCGTCGACGACGATCAGCTCCCACTCGACGCCGCTCGGGTCGAGTGCGGAGTGCACCTCGGAGAGGAGGCGTGAGAGGTTCTCGGCCTCGTCGTGCGCCGGGACGACGACGCTCAGCAGGTCGATCATCACGAGAAGAGTCGTCGAGGCTACACCGTCCCTTCATACTTTGACAGTACGGCGCGCGCCTCGTTTGACACACCTCCCTACGCTTGCTACCCCCACGGCCCAACATGATGCGCGGCATGCGACGAGCCGCGGGTCGTCTCGCGGGCACGCTCCTCATGGTGGCGCTGCTCGTCGTCCCGCTGATCGCCAGCGCGCACACCCATCGGGACCTCCAGGCCGCGCGCTCGTGCGCCACCTGCGTGGCGGCGCACCACTCGCCCGCGATCCCGATGTCCGCCGCGGCCGCCGGCCCGTCGATCGCTCCCGCGATCGCGTCGCCGCTGCCGTTGCGCGTCGTTCCGGCCGACCTGCACCGCTCACCGCGCGCCGGTCGCGCTCCGCCCGCTCCCGGTTCAGTCGCCTGATTCACCGAGAGTCCGCGCGGGCGTTCGCCCGGGCGGCTCTCCATCGAGGCGTGGGGTCTGGGACGTCCGGGAGGAGCCTATGGCACAGGGACCGAGACGAGTGGGCATGGCGCTCGCCGTTCTGGCGCTCGCCGTGGCTGCGCTGCC
>CAZLYE010000340.1:0-6974 GCA_964562865.1 uncultured Binatia bacterium (SeqCode)
AGGACACGCTCGCGGCGCTGCGCGCGCGGTACGTGGTCGAGGTCGCGGGCGTCAGCCAGTGACGGCGCGCCGCCCCCGCCGGATAGCGAGGACGCGCGTCATCCCGTCGTAGGCGACGGATGCCTCGACACCGACCGCGCGGGCGAGCTCCGCCACCCTCGCCTCGCTCCGTCGCTCGTTGCCGGCCACGATCTGGGAGCCGCAGTGGGTGAAGACGGCGCTCCGCACGCCTTCGGCGCGGCACCACGCGAGCTGATCCCGGATCGGGCCATGCCCGAACCGTCTCCGTCCCCGGCGCCGCACGATCGGCCGCACGATGCTCGCTCCGTCACCGACGTAGAGCCGCACCCCGCGGAGCGCCTCGGCACGTTCCGGAATCGAGAGCACGTCGGGAACGTAGAAGACACGAACCCCATCGGCGTCGATCCGGTAGCCCACCGCGGGTGCGCGGATCGAATGGACCACCGCGAAGGCCTCGAACCGGATGCCGACGATTCGCCGGGGACACCGCCGCTCGATGACGCGCCGGTCGCGCGGTGCGATCGGGTAGCCCGCCATCGCGCGCCACGCCTCGGCAGTGGCCCAGACGGGACACGGGGCACCCTCGCGGAGTCCGCCCGCGTGATCCGGGTGGGCGTGCGTGATGACGATCGCGTGCGGGCGCAGGCGATCGATCCGGCCGGCCCAATCCTCGCCGCAGTCGATCATCACCCGTCCGCCCCGATGCGCGATCAGCAGCGCGGTGTGCCGCCGGTGGCGCGGCGTCCGCGCGTCGATGTAGCCCCGCGTGCCGAGGAAGGTGAGCCTCATCGCGGCCGGGCCAGCTGCGGCGCTGGCATGGGTCGTGCTCCGGACATTCGGCTCGAAAGGAGCGAAGGATGACGACGAGACGACGTTCCCTGGCGATGGCAGCACTGCTCCTCGCCGCGACCGCCGGCGCCGCAGAGTCCGCGTCGAAGCGCGCGCAGGGGCGGAAGGGTCCGCCTCCCGCCTGTCAGCAGGTGATGGAGGAGATGAAGGCGAGCGACGCGCGCTTCCAGGAGCAGGTGAAGCGGATGAACGAGACGCAGGGCACGGAGAAGATCGACGCGATGGCGGCCGCCCTGAACGAGCTCGCCACCCAGCGCCGGACGATGCACGAGCGCGTGGCGTCCACGCCTCACCCCGGGATGGGGCCCGGCATGTCCGGGTGCCCCGGGCTGGCTCGCTGAGGCGATCCGCACGCGGGCGGGCGCGGCCGTCCCGCGCCCGCTCCGACACCGGCACGACCCGAAACCCGTCGGCTCACGCCGCGATCGCGACCTCGCGGGGCGAGCGCGGCGCGGAGACCGCCTCGAGCACCTCACCGATCTGCGTGTCCGTCACCTCCTTCGCCGTCCGCCCGCGCTCGTGCGCCGCCTCCCGGGCCGCGTCCGCGAGGGAGAGCATCCCGATCAGGCGGTCGTTCTGGTCGAGGACGGGAAGCCGGCGAAGCTGGTTCTGCTCGAGTATCTTGAGAGCCGTGCCGAGCGAGTCGGTGAAGCGGCAGGAGCGCACGCTCCGCGCCATCACGCGCTCCACCGTGATCTCCGACAGCGGGCGACCCTGGGTGTAGGCCGCCATGCAGATGTCGCGGTCGGTGATCATGCCGACGACCCTCGCACCGCCGTCCTCCCGCGCGACGACCGGCACGCACCCGCAGTCGCGCTCCCACATGATCCGCGAGACCGCGTTGAGCGGATCGTCGGGCCGGCAGGTGTGGACGTCCCGGGTCATGAGCTGCTCGACCCTCATGACGAAATCCCTCCGGCGCGGCGGGCTCAGCCCACCGCGACCTTGATCTCCTGCGCCTTCGGCTGCTTGCTCTTCGGGAGTGCGACCTTGAGCACGCCGTTCTTCAGCTCCGCGTGCGCCTTCGCGGGGTCGATCTCCACCGGCAGCGGGACCGAGCGCTGGAACGCGCCGTAGCGGATCTCCTGGCGGTAGTAGCTCTTCCGCTTCTCCTCGGTCTCCTTGCGGGTCTCGCCACGGACCGTGAGCCGGTCGTCGGAGACCGTGAGCTGGAGCTGGTCCTTCTCCACCCCCGGCACCTCCACCTTCACGATCACCTCGCCGTCGGATTCCGCCACGTCGACGGCTGGCTCGACCAGATCCTCCTCCTCGGGCATCGGACGGCGGAACGCCTCCCGAAACAGGTCGTCGAACACGTCGTCCCGGCGCCGGAGCGCGCGGAACGGCTCCCAGCGAATGAGTGACATCGCCGTTTCCTCCTTTCGAAGAATTCTGTGAGCAAGGAGCCTGCCAGACCTCGACCGCGAGCCCGGACGTCCGGACGACGGCGAGTCATTCTCAGGATTGCAAAGAAGCGCACCGTCCTTCTCGCGGCTCGGAGCTGCGCGAGCGCGCCGTCTCGCACGCCGTCCGGGTCCGTGCCTTGCTACGGTTCCCCATCGAGGACATGCCATGCAGGGATTCCCGCATCGCTACGCGGTGAGCGCGGATGCCGACGCCGAGGGGAACGTCGCCGTGCGCTCGGCCGGGCTGCCCACGTTGACGACGGCGCCACCACCGCAGTTCGGTGGAGCCGGCGGTCAGTGGTCCCCGGAGACGTTCCTCGTGGCCGCCGCTGCCGACTGCCTCATCCTCACCTTCCGCGCGATCGCGGCCGCGTCGAAGCTGTCGTGGCGACGTCTCGCCTGCGACGCGCATGGCACGCTCGACCGGAAGGACGGCGTCGTCCGCTTCACGGAGCTCCGGTTCGAGGCTCGCCTCGTGGTCCCGCCCGGCATCGACACCGAGCGCGCGCGGCGCCTCCTCGAGAAGGCCGAGGCCACCTGCCTGATCACCAACTCGCTCGCCTTCCGTCCGACGCTCGCGGCGGAGATCGTCACCGAGGCGTAGCCGCGCTCAGTACGACGCGGAATCGAGCCGGACCTTCCCGCGGAACACCCAGTACACCGTCGCAGTGTAGGCGAGGACGAGCGGCACGCCGATGAGCGCGACGACGAGCATCGTCCGGAGCGTGCCGTCCGACGACGCCGCGTTGTAGACGGTGAGGCTCCGCGCCGGGTCGGTGGCGGTCACGAGGCGCGGGAACATGCCGATCCCGACCAGCGCCATGAGGCCGAGCACGGCGGCCGACGACGACAGGAACGCCCGGAAGTCGCGGCGGTGGTGGATCTCCCTCGGGACGTTCGCGATCGCGAGCATGGTCAGCACCGCCGGGACGAAGAAGATCGGGTGCGCGCGAATCGTGCTGCTCATGTGCGGAAGGTAGACGAGCGTCGCCATGGTCGTCGTGGCGTAGCAGACGACGAAGACGATGATCGCGCCGTTGACCCACCCGCGCACCCGCGCGTGCAGCGGACCCTCGGTCTTGAGCACCAGGTAGATCGCGCCGTGCATCGTGAAGAGCGCGACCGTCGTGACGCCGGTCAGGATCGCGTAGGGATGGAGCAGCCCGAGCAGACCGCCCGCGTATTCGCCGGCCGCGTCGATCGGGATTCCCCAGATGACGTTTCCGAAGGCGATGCCGAAGAGGAGCGACGCGACGACGCTCGCGGCGCTGAAGCTCACGTCCCACGCGGACCGCCACGCCGCGCCCGGCTGCGTGCTCCGGAACTCGATCGCGACGGCCCGGAAGATGAGCGCGAGGAGGAGCACCGTCATCGGGAGGTAGAAGCCCGAGAAGACGGTGGCGTAGACGGGCGGGAAGGCGGCGAAGAGGGCCCCGCCGCCGGTCACGAGCCAGACCTCGTTGCCGTCCCACACCGGGCCGATCGCGTTCAGGAACACGCGCCGCTCCTCGTCCCGCCGGACGAGGAGGTGGAGCGCCCCGACGCCGAGGTCGAGCCCGTCCAGCACGGCGTAGCCGGCGAGCAGGGCGCCGACGAGGACGAACCAGACGAGGCGGAGATCGAGCGTCATGCGCGCCGCTGCCGCTCCCCGGCCGCGAGCGGCGGTGGTCCGTGGCGGATCTTCTGGTCGAGGAGGAAGAGGAAGAGCGCGAAGAGGAGGAGGTAGACGAGCCCGAAGAGCACGAGCGAGGCGACGATCGCTCCCGGCGCGACGCTCGGCGACACCCCGTCGGCCGTCCGCATGAGCCCGTAGACGATCCACGGCTGGCGGCCGAGCTCGGCCGTCAGCCAGCCGAGCTGGTTCGCGGCCTGCGGCGCGAGCACGGAGAGCACGAACAGCCAGAGCAGCCAGCGCCGCTCGAAGAGCGTGCCGCGCCACCAGCACCAGGCACCGAGCACGTCGAGCGCGACGAGACCGAAACCGATCAGCACCATCAGGTGGAACGACTGGAAGACGGGGTTCACCGGCGGACGGTCGGCGGGCGGGACGCTCGCGAGGCCCGCCACGGGTGCCGTCGCGTCGCCGTGCACGAGCCAGCTGAGCGCGCCCGGGATGGCGGGCCCGACGACCCGCTCGTGCGCCGCGTCGACCCAGCCGACCACGTGGAGCGGCGCCGGGGCCGACGCCGGGAAGTGGCCCTCCATCGCCGCGAGCTTCGCGGGCTGATACGCGGCGACGAGCCGGGCGCTCCGGTCGCCCGTGACGATCGAGCCGAGCGCGGCGACGAGCCCGAGCACGAGCCCGAACCCGACCGACGCACGGCCGAACTCCTCGTGCCGTCGCCGGAGCACGTACCAGGCGCCGACGCTCAGCACGAAGCACGCGCCCGCCTGCCACGCTCCCATGACGGTGTGGAGCAGCCGGTCCACCGACGACGGGTTCAGCACGACCGCGAGGAAGTCGACGGTCTCCGCCCGTCGCGCGAGCCCCTCGCCGACGAGATGATGGCCGGCCGGCGTCTGCATCCACGAGTTCGCGACGACGATCCACACCGCGCTGAAGTGCGCACCGAGGCAGACGAACACGGTCGCGAGGAAGTGCACGGCGGGCGACACGCGGTCCCAGCCGAAGAGCAGGAGCCCGAGGAAGCCCGACTCCATGAAGAACGCGAACAGCCCCTCGGCGGCGAGCGCGCTCCCGAAGACGTCGCCCACGAAGCGGGAGTAGGCGGACCAGTTGGTCCCGAACTGGAATTCCATCACGATCCCGGACGCGACGCCGACCGCGAACGTGAGCCCGAAGATGCGGACCCAGAATCGCGTCATCTGCTGGTAGAGCGGCCGTCGCGTCCAGAGATAGGAGCCCTCCATCAGGACGAGCGCCACCCCGAGCCCGATGTTGATGGGCGGGAAGATGTAGTGGAAGGCGATCGTCGCCCCGAACTGGAGTCGAGAGAGCGAGGCCGCGTCCATGGAGGACCCCGTCGGCGAACCGGTCTCGCCTCGGGTAGACGCTCCGCGCCGCCGATGCAACTCCGGGTGCGGCACGCTCGGCCCGGCACGGACTGCACCGGAGGGTCGTTTCTGCCGCCCCGGCCGGTCGCTCGGCCCCCTGGATCCGGGCCTCGCGCGCTGGCACCGGACCTGCTCTCTCGCGCCATGGGCGGCGACGGATTCCTCCGGAAGGTCGGGCGGACGGGGCAGGCCGGCATCGGCCTCGCGGCAGCCGTGGCGGTCGCGGTGCTCGCCGTGGCGACGGGTTTCCTCGACCCGGTCTCGCTCCTCATCACCGTGGGCGGGGCGCTCGGCGTCACGCGGGCCACCTTCTCGCGCGAGCGGCTCGCGAGCGCGCGCCGTCACCTGGCCGCGGCCCTCGGCGACGAGCCGAGCCCCGAGGACACGGTCGCCGTCTTCAAGCGCCTCGGCCGCGTCCACCGCACCGAGGGAGCACCCGCGCTCGAGGAGGCGGCGCGCCGTGAGAGCGACCCGCTCGTGCGCCGCGGGATCATCCTGGCCCTCGAGTGTCGCGACGCGGAGGAGCTCGCCGACATCCTGCTCGTCGAGGCACGGCAGCGGGCAGCCGACGGCGAGGCCGCGCGGCATGTGCTGGTCACGCTCGGCAGGCTGTTCCCGGCCTTCGGCCTCATCGGGACGCTGATCGGGCTCGTGCTGCTGCTCCGCCACCTCGCGCAGCCGAGCCTCACGTCGATCGGACCCGGCCTCGGCATCGCGGTCCTCACCACGCTCTACGGCGCGGTGTTCGCGAACGTCGTGATCCTCCCGCTCTCGACCAAGCTCCACGCGCACCTGGCACGCCAGGCGCTCCGGGCGCAGATGGTCATCGACGGGGTCCTCCTGGTGCACCGCCAGGAGTACCCCACGCGGATCGAGCGCGTGCTGCGCGGCTACGTCGGTGCGCCCATCGCACGCGGCGCGACCCGCGTCGTCGAGCTCGCCGGCCGTGCGGCCTGATCTCCGCCGGGCGCTCGGGCCGGACGTCGCGGCGCCCGACGACGACCAGACCGGCTGGCTCCTGACGTTCAGCGACCTCGTGCTCCAGCTCTTCGCCTTCGTGCTGGTCTCGGTGGTGCTGGCGAGCGCGGCGCCGCCGCCGTCCCCGCCACCCGCGCCCGCCGAGGAGCTCGCAGCGAGCCCGCCACACGACGCGACGAACGAGCGCCTGGCCGCCGCCGGGCGGAGCCTCCGGCAGTTCGTCGCAACGGAGGGACGGGGCGACGCGGTCGAGGTCACCGTCCGGGACAGGGACCTCGTCGTGACGCTGAACGACACGATCACTTTCCTCTCCGGGAGCGCGGACCTCCTCCCCGAGGGCGCGCCGATCCTGCGCCGCATCGGCGCGCTCGCGCGCGCGATGCCCGACTTCGACCTCGAGGTGGACGGGCACACCGACGACGTCCCCATCCACACGGGGAGCTTCCCGTCGAACCTCGAGCTCTCCCTCGCCCGCGCCGCGCGCGTCGCGCACGAGCTCACCGTCGAGGCGCCCGAGCTGAACGACCGCACGATCGCAGCAGGCTACGGCGAGCTCCGCCCCGCCGCCTCGAACGCCGACGAGACGGGCCGCGCCCGCAACCGCCGCGTCGAGGTACGTTTCCTGCCGCGCCCCACCGCCGGCTGACCCCGTTCCAACTGAACGTCCGCCAGGGGGTGAGAGCGGGGGACCGGGGGGTGCCCGTC
>CAZLYE010000341.1:0-3837 GCA_964562865.1 uncultured Binatia bacterium (SeqCode)
CGAGCGTCGGCAAGTTCGACAAGAAGGTCCTCCGCGCCCGGCATGCCGAGGGCGTGCTCACGGTCGTGGGAGGGACGCCGACGCGGGCCGCCCGATGAGCGTCGCAACCCGGAACGATCCACGCTATAGAGAACGGATCACCTGAAGGAGCCGTCGATGTCCTCCGCCGCCAAGCCGCCCCGGACCTCGAAGCTGAGCCTCGCCGATGCGAAGCCACATCGGCTGGCCGGCGTGACGATGAACGGCGCGGACATGATCGTGCAGGTGCTGGCCGACGAGGGCGTCGACACGATCTTCGGCTACAGCGGCGGCGCGATCCTGCCCACCTACGACGCGGTCTTCCGCTACAACGAGCGCCACCCGAAGGCGAACATCCGGCTCGTCGTGCCCGCGACGGAGCAGGGCGCCGGGTTCATGGCGGCGGGCTACGCGCGGTCGAGCGGCCGCGTCGGCGTCTCGCTCGTCACGTCGGGTCCCGGCGCGACCAACTCGCTGACACCCGTCCGCGACTGCCAGGCGGACAGCGTGCCCGTCGTCTTCATCACGGGGCAGGTGCCGCGCCCGGCGATGGGCACCGACGCGTTCCAGGAGGCACCCGTCTTCAACATCATGGCGTCCTGCGCGAAGAACGTCTTCCTGGTGACCGAGGAGACGAAGGTCGAGGCGACGATCCGCACCGCGTTCGACATCGCGCGGAGCGGCCGCCCCGGGCCGGTCGTGGTCGACATCCCGCGCGACGTCCAGCTCGCGAAGGGCGAGTTCCAGGGCGGCGGGCTCCTGCCGCTCCACGGCTACCGCCAGCGGCTCGAGGCGCTCCGCGGCGCGGTGGTGTCGCCGCAGGACGCCGAGGCCTTCTTCCGCCTCCTCGCGGCGTCCGAGCGGCCGCTCATCTACGTCGGCGGCGGCGTGATCAACTCGAACGCGGCCGCGGAACTGCGCGCGTTCGCGGAGCGCTTCGGCATTCCCGTCGTGACGACCCTCATGGGCATCGGCTCCGTCGACACGACGAGCGACCTCTCCCTGCACATGCTCGGCATGCACGGGACCGCGTACGCCAACTACGCGGTCGAGGACTGCGACTTCCTCTTCGCCGTCGGCTCGCGCTTCGACGACCGCGTGGCCGGCAAGGTGAAGGAGTTCGCGCCTGGCGCGAAGATCGCGCACCTCGACATCGACGCCTCCGAGATCGGCAAGGTGAAGGACGTCGACTGGGCGCACGTGTCGGACGCGCGGATCGGCCTCGCGCAGCTCACGAAGGCGGGCGCCGGCTTCAAGAAGAGCTTCGCCCGCTGGCGGGCGCACGTGCAGGAGCTGAAGCGCAGCTATCCGCTCGACTACAACCGCGAGTCGCCCCTCATCCAGGCGGAACACGTGCTGCGGACGCTCAACGAGATCACGCGCGGCGGTGCCATCGTCACGACGGGCGTCGGCCAGCATCAGATGTGGGCGGCGCAGTACCTCGACTTCGTCCACGCCCGCACGTTCCTCACGTCGGGCAGCATGGGGACGATGGGCTTCGGTCTCCCCGCCGCGATCGGCGCGCAGCTCGCCAACCCCGGCCAGCTCGTCATCGACGTCGACGGCGACGGCTCGATCCGCATGAACCTCGGCGAGCTCGAGACGCTCACCAACTACAACATCCCCGTGAAGGTCCTCCTCCTGAACAACCTGGGCGACGGTATGGTCCGGCAGTGGCAGGACCTCTTCTACGCCAACCGGTACTCGGGCTCGGACAAGACGCTCCACAAGAAGGACTTCGTGCGAGCGGTCGAGGCCGACGGCTTCGAGTTCGCCCGGCGCGTGACCGACATCGCGGACGTCCGGCCGAACCTCGAGGCGTTCGTCGCGTTCCCCGGGCCCGCCTTCCTCGAGGTGATGGTCGACCAGACGGCGCACGTCTACCCGATGGTCGCCCCCGGCATGGGCTACAAGGACATGATCACCGGGAAGTGGATCAGGAGCCGCGGGCAGAAGCCACCGAGCGACGAGGAGCCGAGCGGCTACTTCTAGCACGGCTCTGCCCGCCATGACGGGACGCGTGTGCGTCGTGACCGGCGCCACCTCTGGTATCGGCCGCGCGACGGCGCTCGGCCTCGCGCGCATGGGGGCGACGCTCGCACTCGTCTGCCGCGATCGTGCGCGTGGTGAAGAGACGGTCGCCGAGATCGCGGCGACCACCGGCAACCGCTCCGTCGGGCTCCATCTCGCGGACCTGTCCTCCCAGGAGGCGATCCGCCGGGTGGCGCCGGAGCTCCTCGGGCGTTACCCCGCGATCCACGTCCTCGTGAACAACGCCGGGATCGTGAACCTGCGCTACTCGACCACGGTCGACGGGATCGAGACGGTCTTCGCAGTGAACCACCTCGCGTACTTCCTCCTGACCGCGCTCCTCCTCGATCGGCTGCGGAGCTCGGGGCGCGCGCGGATCGCGAACGTCGCCTCGGCCGTACACACGATCGGGCGGCTCGACTTCGACGACCTCGGCAACCAGCGGCGTTACCGCGCGATGCCGGTCTACGGGCAGTCGAAGCTGGCGAACATCTTGTTCACCTACGAGCTCGCGCGCCGGCTCGCGGGGAGCGACGTCACGGCGAACTGCCTCCATCCGGGCGCGGTCGGCACGCGGCTCGGGCAGAACAACGGGCGGATCGCGACCGCGCTCACGAAGCTCCTGAGGCCCTTCTTCCGGACGCCCGAGCAGGGTGCCGCGACGTCGCTCCACGTCGCGACGTCGCCGGCGCTCGAGGGGGTGAGCGGGAGGTACTTCGTCAACTGCCGCGAGGCGCGCTCCTCGCGCACCTCCTGCGATCCCGAGCTCGCGCGGCGGCTGTGGGACGAGAGTGCGCGCCTCACGGGACTGCGGGAGACGCTGTCGCATGCCGTCTGAGGTCTGGAAGGACGGCGCCGTCGCGCGGGAGTTCGTCGACGCGCGCGCGGCCCGCGTCCCGGAGACGCGCGTGCAGCTCGAAGTGCTGCTGCACCTCCTGCACTCCCTCCCGCGCCCGCCGCGTCGGCTGCTCGACGTCGGCGCGGGCGACGGGATCCTGCTCGCCGCGCTCCTCGAGGCGTTCCCGGAGGCGAGCGGGGTCGCGGTCGACTTCTCACCGCCGATGCTCGAGCGCGCGCGCGAGCGGATCGGACGGTTCGGCGCCCGCGCGACGGTGGTCGAGGGCGACCTCGGCGCCTCCGGCTGGCGGATTCGGGTGGGCGGTCCGTTCGACGCCGTCGTCTCGGGCTTCGCGATCCACCACCTCCCCGACGACCGCAAGCGGAGCCTCTACGCGGAGGTCCTGTCGCTCCTCGCGCCTGGGGGTGCGTTCCTCAACCTGGAGCACGTCGCGAGCGCGTCGGAGCGCGTGGGCGAGATCGCGGACGAGGCGATGGTGGCGCATCAGCACGCGCAGCGGACCGCCGCCGGCGAGCGGGTCGCGCGGGACGCGGTCCGCCGGGAGTTCCGCGAGCGTCCCGACCGGCTCGCGAACATCCTGGCGCCCGTCGAGGAGCAGTGCCGCTGGCTCCGCGAGCTCGGCTTCGTCGACGTCGACTGCTTCTGGAAGTGGTTCGAGCTGGCGCTGTTCGGCGGCTTCCGGCCCGCGTAGTTATCCGAGCCGCCGCTCGACCACCACGGGCATGCCGCGCGACGGTGCGACGGTGATCGTCCGGAGCACGGGCCGCATGCGGTAGCCGGGAGCCACCCGGAGGTCGACGCGGGAGAGGACCTCGGCGAGCACGACCTTCATCTCGTAGGTCGCGAACGCCGCGCCGATGCACCGCCGCACGCCCCCGCCGAACGGGAAGTAGGTGTACGGCGCCGGTCGCGTACCGACGAACCGGTCG
>CAZLYE010000342.1:0-2927 GCA_964562865.1 uncultured Binatia bacterium (SeqCode)
CCCGCGGAGGTTGTTCGCGCGGGCGCCGCGCACGCCGATCGTCCAGCCGGTGCCCCGGCGCCGGTGGGGCGGGACCGGAACGGCCTCCTTGCCGGCGAGGTAGCGGCCGGTCAGCGAGTCGGGGTCGTCCATCACCGCCGCTGGCGTCCCCGTCGCGACCACCCGGCCGCCGTGGACGCCGGCCCCCGGGCCCATGTCGATCACGTGGTCGGCGGCGAGGATCGTGTCGCGGTCGTGCTCCACGACGATGACCGTGTTCCCGAGGTCGCGGAGCTGGCGGAGCGTCGCGAGGAGCCGGGCGTTGTCGCGCTGGTGGAGGCCGATCGACGGTTCGTCGAGGATGTAGAGCACCCCGACCAGCCGCGAGCCGATCTGCGTGGCGAGCCGGATCCGCTGCCCCTCTCCCCCCGACAGCGTCGCGGCGCCTCGGTCGAGCGTCAGGTAGTCGAGCCCCACGTCGACGAGGAAGCCGAGCCGGCCGAGGATCTCCTTCACCACCGGCCGCGCGATCTCCGCCTCGGACCGGGTGAGCTCGAGGCCGCGGAAGAAGGCCATCGCCTCGCCGATCGGCAACGCCGACACCTCGACGATGCTCCGGCCGCCCACGCGGACGAAGCGGGCCTCGCGGCGGAGCCGTGTCCCCTCGCAGGTCGGGCACCGCCGGTCGGTGACCAGACCCTCCAGGTCCTCGCGGAGCCACGTCGACCGCGTCTCCTGCTGCCGCCGCTGCAGGAGGGCGACGAGGCCGGCGAACGGCCGCCGGACCGCCCGCCCGGCGCGCACGACCTCAACATCCTGGTCGCCCGAGCCCTCGAGAAGCACGGTCCGCACCGTCGCGGACAGGTCCTTGAACGGCGTGTCGAGCCGGAACCGGTAGTGCGCCGCGAGCCCCGCGAGCGACGCCTCCAGCCGCGGGAGCGCGCGGACGACGGTCGAGGAGAGCGCCTCCGGGAGCGGCCGGTCCGGGCGCGGAACGAGCAGCGCGGGGTCGAAGCGGCGCTGCACCCCGAGTCCGGCGCACGTCGCGCACGCGCCGTGGGGGCTGTTGAAGGAGAAGAAGCGCGGGGAGAGCTCGGGGTACGAGACGCCGCACGCGGGACAAGCGTGCCGCTCGCTGAAGAGGAGCGGCGTCGGTGCCTTCGACCCCGGCTCGGAGACCTCCGCGACGAGCGTCCCGTTCCCGTGACGGAACGCGACGCCGAGCGAGTCCGCCAGCCGACCCTCGACCCCGGGGCGGACGACCAGCCGGTCGACCAGCACGTCGATCGTGTGCCGTGCCGTCCGCGCGAGGACGATGTCCTCGCTCAGCTCCCGCAGCTCGCCGTCGACCCGTACGCGGACGAAGCCGCCGCGCCGCAGCTCCTCGAGCTCGGCCCGATGCTCGCCCTTCCGGTCGCGGACGACGGGCGCGTAGAGGAAGAGCCGCGTGTCGGGCGGGAGCGCGAGCAGCCGGTCGACGACCTGCTGCACCGTCTGCGCCGCGATGTCCCGACCGCAGGACCAGCAGACCGCGCGACCGATGCGCGCGTACAGCAGGCGGAGGTGGTCGGCGATCTCCGTCACCGTCCCGACCGTCGAGCGGGGGCTCCTGCCCGTGCCCTTCTGCTCGATCGCGATCGCGGGCGACAGCCCCTCGATCGCGTCGCAGTCGGGCTTCTCCATCTGCTCGAGGAACTGGCGCGCGTACGCCGACAGCGACTCGACGTAGCGCCGCTGCCCCTCGGCGTAGAGCGTGTCGAAGGCGAGCGAGGACTTGCCGGAACCCGAGAGTCCCGTGATCACGACCAGCCGGTCGCGCGGGATCTCGACGTCGACGTCCTTGAGATTGTGCTCGCGGGCCCCGCGAACGACGATGCCGCCCGCCACGCGCTCCTACCCGCCGAGCTCCGCCCGTACCGCGGCGACCGCCTCCTCGACCGTGCGGCGGTACTCCGCCAGCTCGGCCGGCGTCTCCGCCTCGAAGCGCAGGACGAGCGCGGGCTGCGTGTTCGAGGCGCGCACGAGCCCCCATCCGTGCGGGAAGCGGACGCGCACGCCGTCGACGTCGACGATCTCGTAGCCGAGGGCGCGGAACCGCTCACGCACGCGGTCGGCGATCTTGAACTTCACGTCGTCCGCGCAGTCCACGCGGATCTCCGGCGTGGTGTGCGACGGCGGCAGGTCCGCGAGGAGCTCCGCGACCGACTTGCCGGTGCGACCGAGGATCTCGAGCAGGCGGGCTCCCGCGTAGATCGCGTCGTCGTAGCCGAAGTAGTTCTCCTTGAAGAAGATGTGCCCGCTCATCTCGCCGCCAAGGAGGGCTCCCGTCTCGCGCATCTTCGCCTTCAGGAGGGAGTGTCCCGCCTTCCACATGATGCCTCGTCCGCCGTGCCGCGCAATGTCGTCGTAGAGGCGCTGCGACGCCTTCACCTCCGAGACGATCACCGCGCCGGGGTTGCGCGCGACGACGTCCCGGCTGAAGACCACGAGCAGCTCGTCGCCCCAGATGATGCGACCGGTGCCGTCGACGGCGCCGATCCGGTCGGCGTCGCCGTCGAACGCGATGCCGACCTCGGCCCCGGATTCCGTCACGGTCCGGATGATGTCGCGCATGTTGTCGGCGACGGTCGGATCCGGGTGATGGTTCGGGAAGCGGCCGTCCATCTCGCTGAAGAGCTCGCGCACCTTCGCACCGAGGCGCCGGTAGATCGCCGGCGCGACGGGACCCGCGGTCCCGTTGCCCGAGTCGACGACGACGTTCAGCTCGCGGCCGAGTCGCCCGACGCGCTGCACGATGTCGTCCTGGTACACGGGCACGACGGGACGGCCCTCGACCGTGCCGCTGCCCGTCCGGAACCGGCCGGCCTCGAGGCGGCGGCGGAGGTCCTGGATCTGCTCGCCGTACAGCGCCTCCTTGCCGAGGCAGACCTTGAAGCCGTTGTAGTCGG
>CAZLYE010000343.1:0-3131 GCA_964562865.1 uncultured Binatia bacterium (SeqCode)
CGGCGATCCAGTCGCTCGCGACGGGCGGGACCACGACGCTCCACGACACGATGCTCGCCGTCGAGAAGGCCGAGCTCTCGTTCCGTCTGATGCTGCAGGTGCGGAACAAGATCGTGGAGGCGTACCAGGAAGTCCTGCGGATGCAGGTCTGAGGTAGGCGACGATGGGCGCGAGACTGCAGGCGATGTGGGGGCAGGCGGCGGCGTTCTTCCTCGCGCTGCCCCCGGCGCGGCGCGTGACGGTCGCGGCCGTCGGGCTCGCGTCGATGGCCGCGGTGCTCGGGCTCGCCTGGTGGGTGCAGCGGCCGCTCTTCCGCCCGCTCTTCACGAATCTCTCCGAGCAGGACGCCGGCGCGATCGTCGAGGCGCTCAAGGCGGAGAAGGTGCCGTTCGAGCTCGAGAACGGCGGGCGCGCGGTGCTCGTGCCCGCGGAGCGGCTCTACGAGCTCCGGCTGTCGCTCGCGGGTCGCGGACTGCCCGAGGGCGGCGGCGTCGGATTCGAGCTCTTCGACCGGCAGACGCTCGGGCAGACCGACTTCCTCCAACGCCTGAACTACCAGCGTGCCCTGCAGGGCGAGCTCGGCCGGACGATCTCCCAGCTCGGGGGCGTCGAGTCGGCCCGCGTCCACGTCGCGATCCCGGAGCGCTCGCTCTTCGTCGCGGAGGACCGCCGGCCGTCGGCGTCGGTCGTCGTCCGGCTCGCTCCGGGGCGGACGCTCTCCCGCGCGCAGATCGACGGGATCGTGCACCTCGTCGCGTCGAGCATCGAGGGGCTGCAGGCCGAGGGCGTCACGGTGGTCGACGAGGCGGGCCGCATGCTGACGCCCGACCGGAGCGTGCGGGACACGACCGGCGCGTCGAGCGCCGTGCTCGAGTACCAGAGCACCGTCGAACGCCAGCTCGCCGAGCGCGTCGAGGGCATGCTCGCGGCGGTGGTCGGTCGCGACAAGGCGATCGCCCGCGTCGCGGCGACGCTCGACTTCTCCCGCGTCGAGCGGACCGAGGAGAGCTGGGACCCGGACCGCACCGCGGTGCGGTCCCAGCGGACGACGCGCGAGGAGACGTCGGGGCCGCGGCTCACGGGCGGCACGCCCGGCGTGCAGGCGAACCTCACCAACGACACCAACCCGGTCGAGGGGAGCGCGCCCGGCTCGTCGCGCCGGGACGAGAGCCAGAACTACGAGATCTCCAAGGTCGTGTCGCACACGGTCGCCCCCGTCGGCGCCGTGAAGCAGCTGTCGGTCGCCGTGCTGATCGACGGGACGTACTCCGAGGAAGGTGGCAAGCGCGTCTTCAAGCCGCGCCCCCAGGAGGAGCTCGACCGGTTGCGCGAGCTCGTGAAGAACGCGGTGGGTTTCTCGGAGGCGCGGGGCGACAAGATCGAGATCAGCTCCGTGGCGTTCCAGACGGAGCCGATGCCGGAAGGGGAGGGGATGCTCGCCGGGCTCGGCCGCTGGGCGCCGGCGGTCGCGACGCGGCTCCTCGGCGTCGCCTTCGCCGCCGCCATGCTCCTCTGGGTGGTGCGCCCGATCGTCCTCGGGCTCGGCGCGCGGGGCGGGGCGGCGCGGCCCGCGGGGACCTTCATCAGCGCGCTGCCGGGCGTCGTGCCCGCGACGGCGGAGCTCACGCGTGAGAACCTCCAGATCACGCAGCAGAACCCCGCGCGCGCCGCGCAGCTCGTGCGCGAGTGGCTGCGTGAAGCCGCGCCGGGTGGCGGAGAGACGGGCTGACGGTGGCCGAGGCCGCTCACCCGCCCGAGTCGGGCCGTCCGCGGGGACTCGAGAAGGCCGCGATCCTCCTCCTGACCCTCGGACCCGAGGCCGCGGCCGGCGTCTTTCGCCACCTCCACGACGAGGAAGTGCGGCAGGTCTCGGCCGCCATCGCGCGCCTGCGGTCGATCCCGCACGAGGCGGCGGCCGCGGTGCACGAGGAGGCGTGGCGGCGTCTCACGGACCGCGACGGGCTCCTCGTCGACGGCGAGCAGTTCGCGAGCCGCGTCATCTCCGACGTGCTGCACAGCGGCCGGAGCCAGCTGACGTCCTCGCGCGACGTGAAGCGCGTGACGCAGACCGGGCACGACTTCCTCGCGTCGAGCCTCGAGCCGGTCCCTCCCGCCATGCTGGCGCAGCTGCTCGCCAACGAGCACCCGCAGGTGATCGCGGTGATCCTCGCCAATCTGCGCGCGCGGCACGCGGCGCAGGTGCTCGCCGCGCTGCCCGAGGCGCTGCAGCCGGAGATCGTGCACCGCATCGCGGAGCTGCAGTCGGTGCCGGAGGATCTGCTGGCCGAGGTCGGCGACGCGCTCCAGGGGCTCGTGCAGGGGCTCGCCGGGGCGGCCGACGGGGCGGCGGCCGGCGGCGCGCGGCTCGCGGCCGCGATCATGAACGTCACCGACGACGAGGTCGAGACGCGGATATTCGGGCACCTCGACAACAACGCGCCGGAGGTGGCGGAGACGATCCGCGCGTCGATGTTCACGTTCGAGGATCTGGCCGGCGTCGACAATCGCGGGATGCAGCTGGTGCTGAAGGAGGTCGCGCGCGAGGACCTCATGCTGGCGCTCAAGACCGCGAGCCCGACGATGCGCGACAAGATCTTCGGCAACCTCTCGCAGCGGGCCGCCGAGATACTGAAGGACGACATGAGCACGATGGGGCCCGTCAAGCTGAAGGACGTCGAGAAGGCGCAGGCGAACATCGTCGCGGTGGCGCGCCGGCTCGAGTCCGAGCAGAAGATCACGATCGGCGGGGTGGGGGGCGACGATGTCGTCACGTAGCTTCGCCCCGCTCCTTGACGGCGCCGACGGGCGTTCGCCGGCGCCCACGTTCCGTGCCTTCGGCGAGCCGGAGCCGGCGCCGGGTCCGACGGCTCCCGAGCCCGTGCACGCGGACGAGGCGCACGCGGAGACGACCGGGGAGGCGCAGCGCGCATTCCAGGCGGGTTACGAGCTCGGGCGCCAGGAGACGCGGGCGGACGTCGAGTCGATCGCCGAGTCGTTCGTCAAGTCGCTCGAGGAGCTCGCGGCGTTCCGCGGACGGCTGCGCGAGCGCTACGAGCGGCAGCTGCTCGAGCTGGCGCTCGGCGTCGCCCGGAAGGTCGTCCAGCAGGAGATCGCCGAGCGGCCCGCGATCT
>CAZLYE010000344.1:0-3083 GCA_964562865.1 uncultured Binatia bacterium (SeqCode)
GATTGTGATTGACCGCCCCGTCGGTGCGAGGCTATTGAACGGCAACGCGCCAGCCGAGAGAGGGGGGCCTCATGCGCGCCAGCGTCGTCCTGTTCGCGGTCTTGATGTCCGCCGGATCGTTCACGGGCCGTGCCGCAGCGAGCTGGCCCATGTGTCCTGGCGGGCAGTTCGTCGTCCAGGGTGCCTCGCTCATCCCGGGCGGCGCACCCGCGGGTGCGGACGCGGTCTCGTTCTCGACCACGCTGGTCGGCCTGCAGAGCGGGTGCCCCGCGGTGACGGGCCACGTCCGCGGGACCAAGAAGGGCACGAAGGTGAAGGTCAAGTGGACGTCGTGCGCGGGACTCGTCGCGGGCGCGAAGCTCGCGGCGGTCGTCGATGCCGCCACCTGCAACACCATGACCGGCACGTTCCGCGCGCCGAAGAACCGCATCAAGACCGCCTTCACGGCGACCCGCACCACGAGCGGCTCCTGTACCGACGACACCTTCAAGGTGATCCAGAACCGCATCTTCAACTACCGCGGCTGCAACGTGAGCACCTGCCACGGCTCGTTCACCGGCAACCCGCCGCAGGCGAACCTCGACCTCCGCCCCGGCGCCGCCCACGCGAGCCTGGTCGGGGTCCTCGCCGACAACGCGGTCGCGCAGGCCGCCGGCAAGCTCCGGGTGCACCCGGGAGACGCGGCCGGGAGCTTCCTCTCGCAGAAGGTCCACGGGACGCTGGCGGCCGGCGAGGGCTCGCTGATGCCGCTCATCGGATCGCCGCTGCCGCCGATCGAGCTCGACCTGATCGACGCCTGGATCAACGGCGGCGCCCCGGAGACGGGGATCGTGTCGGGCGCTCCGTGCCTCCCGCCGCTCCAGTACGAACCGTCGACCGCCCCGCCGCCGCCGGCCGGCGGCTACCAGCTCGTGCTGAACGGTCCGACGCTGCTGCCCGGCCAGGAGCAGGAGGGCTGCTTCTGGATGCCGGTCCCGAACGCGACCGACTTCTACGCGAGCAAGTTCGAGTTCGTGCTGAACCCGGGCACGCACCACTACTCGATCTTCCCCTACACCTTCCCCGGCGCACCGCAGGTGGGCGTCTGGCGCGCGAACGACTACGGGTGCACCTCGGGCGCGATGTTCGGGAACAGCCTGAGCGGCGCGCCGCAGTCGCCGTACTACGTCGACCTCTACCCGCCGGGCGTCGCCCGCGTGATACACGCCGGCGGGTGGGTCGGGCTGAACGCCCATTACAAGAACGACTTCGACGTGCCGATCCAGATCAAGGTCTGGACCAACGTCTACCCGTACGTCGGCACACCGGACCACATCGCGCAGACGCTCACGTCCCTCGACAGCACGTTCACGATCAACGTCCCCGTGTTCACGCAGCGGCTGCAGCAGGGACGGTTCACCAACACGGGGACCCAGCCGATGCGGTTCATCCAGCTCGCGGGCCACATGCACAAGCACAGCCTGCGGTTCACGGCGTACAACTCCTCCGGCACGAAGATCTACGAGAGCTTCGACTGGTCGCATCCCTTCGGCGCGACGTACGACCCCGCGTCGCCCTCCGATCTCGTGGTGAACCCCGGCGACTGGATCGACTACGAGTGCCTGGAGGACAACGGCGTGACGCGGCCGGTCCGGAAGGACGCGTACGGCAATCCGACGACGCTGCTCTTCGGCGTGACGACCGAGGACGAGATGTGCATCCTCGTCGGGGCGTACATCCTCGGCTGACGCGCACCGCGACCGTCCTGGGCGTGCTCCTCGCGCTCGTGCCGGCGTCTGCGGGAGCGGCGCCGCACTGCCTGCGTGACAGCTGCGCGCGGCACCTCCTCCGGCGCGCTGAGCGCTGCTTCGACGCCAGCGGACCCTGCGTGCGAGACGATCCGGCCGGCGTCACGTGCTGGGCGAACGGCGCGCGGAGCACCACGATGAGCTTTCCCGAGAGCGGCGCCGAGCGGTCGGTCTACATGAACGCGCGCGGTCGCGTCTGCCAGATCGTGACCAGCGTGCCGGATGCGGCGGGGTATCAGCGGACGACCTACGTGCGCCGCGGACGGAAGGTCGTGTTCCGGACCACGCCGGCGGGCCTCCGCATCGCGTGTCCGGGCGGCCGGGTCGAGCACTACACGACCGCGGATCTCCAGGCGCCGGAGTGCGCCGACCCCACCCCGCCCGTCACGTGCGACCCCGGACGCTGCGAGTGACGTCCGCCGCGCGGGTGGATTCGCCGCGGAGTGGGTGGTAGCGAGCGTCCGTGCTCGCCACCCGCCCCCCCGACGACCGTCGCGCCCGACACGAGGCGACGGGCGAGTGGCCGCAGCCGTCGCTGTCGGCGTTCCTCGCCGACCGCGTGCGGCGGACGCCCGACCGCGTCTTCATGATCGAGGGTCGGCGGGAAGGGGGCCGGAGCTGGACGTTCCGCGAGCTCGCCGCCCGTGCCGACCGGATCACGGGCGCGCTGCTGCGTCTCGGTGTCGGCCCGGGAGACGTCGTCTCGTGGCAGCTCCCGAACTGGCTCGAGGGTGCGGCGCTCGCCGCGGCGATCGACCGCGTGGGCGCCGTCTCGAACCCGATCATCACGATCTACCGGGAGCGGGAGATCGGCTTCGTGTGCCGGCAGGCGCGCTCGCGGGTGCTCGTCGTCCCGGGCGTCGTCCGCGGCGTCGACCACCGCGAGATCGCCCGGGTGGCGGCGCCCGACGTCGAGCACGTCCTCACCGTCCGCGCCGAGCCCGGTGCCGGCATGCGTGCGCTCGAGGCGCTCGAGGCGGAGCCCGCGCCGCCGCTGCCGCCTCCGGGGCGGGACCCCCACGGCGTCTCGATGCTCTTCTACACCTCGGGCACGACGGCCGACCCGAAGGGCGTCCTGCACACGCCGTCGACGCTCGGATCGATCATCCGGTACCACGCGGAGCTCCTGCACCCGACGCCGGACGACGTGAGCCTCCTCCAGTTTCCGCTGCCGCACATCGGCGGGCTCGTCATGTTCGTGATGCTCCCGATCGCGCACGGATCGAGCGTCGTCTTCATGGACGGGTTCGACCCGGAGCTGGCCGTCGACCTGATCGAGCGCCACCAGGTGACGGG
>CAZLYE010000345.1:0-5391 GCA_964562865.1 uncultured Binatia bacterium (SeqCode)
GAGGAACGGCGCGATCGTCTGGACGCGCTCGGCGATCGAACGACGGAAGAGGATGCGGCTCTCGGCGCGGAGGTTCCCCGAGATGAGCAGGTTCACGTCGCGGAAGCTCCAGGCGAACACCGCACGGCGGAGCCACGACCCGAGCGCGACACCGCCCTTTCCAGCATACGCGTTCGTGACGTTCTGCTCGCCCTTCGGATAGTCGAACTCCTCGGCCGCCGCGTTCACGACGACGTAGTCGTCGGTCTTCTCGCCGAAGTAGATGCGCGGCTCGGAGAGCTCGAGACCGACGGGCGAGCGCGGCGGGATGTCCTTCACGAAGAGGCGCGGCAACCCCTCGCCCTCGACCTCCGTCACCGGGCTCATGACGACGCCGAAGCCGTGCGTGAACTGCAGGCGCTGGTTCACCCACGTGCGCGCGTTCGGCGGCAGGAGGGACGGGTTGATCTCCCGCGCCGCGAGCATCACCTGGCGCCGGCCGTTCGCGAACTCGTAGCGGTCGACGTCGACGTCGTGGAACTCGTAGTAGAGGCGGATCAGCTGCAGCTGGCGGTAGGTGTCGAGCAGCGGCTGCGGGTCCCACAGCCGGATGTTGGCGAAGGTCGCCTGGTTCCGCTCCACGGCCGCCTCGTCGAGCGTCTGCGCCGACGGGAAGGGCCGCGGTTGGATCGCCTCCAGGCCGTACGCGTGGCGCGTCATGGCGATGTTGTTCGCGAGGTACGGCCGCTCCAGGCGGAGCTCGTCGGGGCGCACCCGCAGGCGCTGAAAGACGTCGGGCAGGATCGAGGACGCGATCGCCGCGCCGAACACCAGCACCACCGCCGCGACCGGCAGCCGCCAGCCCCGCGCGCGCACGTTCGCCGCCGCGAGCCCGGCGCCGACGAGGGCCACGACCACGAGGAGCCACTGGAACGGAAGCTTCACGTGCGCGGCCGTGTAGCCGGCGCCGAACACCGCCCCGTACGGTTCGAGGAGCAGCTCGTAGCGGCCGATCCAGTACCCGGCCGCCTTGGCGAGCAGGAGGAGCGCGAGCAGGAGCGAGAGCAGGCTGAGCGCCGCCGGCGGCATCACGTGGCCGGGCCGGCGCAGGTCGAGCGCGCCGCGCAGCCACAGGACGACGGCGACCAGCAGACCCGCGAGGATCACGATGGCGATCGCGCCGCCGACCAGCGTCTGGTACGCCGGCAGGGCGAAGACGAAGAAGCCGACGTCGCGGTCGAAGAACGGATCCTTCACCCCGAAGCTGCCCCCATGGAGCCAGAGCAGGTACGTCTGCCAGCTGCCCACCTGGGAGACCGCGACGAACGTTGCGAGCACCGTGGCGGCGGCGAGCACCATGGCGCGCCACGGGAGGCGATCGGCGACCGGAGCGAGCAGCTCGGGGAGCGTGGCCGGGCCGTTCCCCGCGTGCCGGACGATCTGCACGAGGCCCGCAGTGCGCGCGTGGCGGACCGCAGCGAGCCCGGCCGACGCGACGACCAGCCAGCAGGCGGCGAAGGCCAGCGTGAAGCACGCGAGCTTCGCGAAGAGGGCGGTGCGGAACACCACCAGCACTCCGAGCTGGCGGAACCACAGCGCATCGACGAAGAGGCCGCTGCCGACCCCGACCAGCGCGACCAGCGCGACGACCGCGATCGCGCCGGCGATGAGGGAGATCCTAGCCAATCCTAGCCACGAGCCTTCGTCCTCGTCGCTATGTCGTGCACCGTCTCTCGCACCACCTCGGGCGGACACAGCCGGACGAACAGCCAGAGCCCGGCGAGCACGACCACGACGTCGTCCATCTCCCCGATCACCGGGACGAAGTCGGGCACGAGGTCGAGCGGGGAGACCACGTAGACGAGCGTCAGGACGAGCAGGGCCTTCGGGAGGATCGGGACCCGCCCGTCACGGAAGAGCCGCCAGTAGAGCCGCGCGAAGTTCGGCAGGTGCAGAAGCACCTGGAAGGCTCGCCCGGTGAAGAGGTAGCGGGGGAGCGACGCAGCCGACAGCGCCACCGGCCATCGATGACGCGTCCCGGCCGGCTCGTCAACTCACAGGTAGCCGAGCGCCTTCAGCCGCTGCACCTGCGCCGGATCGAGCGGCGCAGCGTCCCTGAGCCCACCGATGGCGTCGGCGAAGGACGCGTGCTCGGCGGGGAAGCGCTGGCCGCCGGCGGTGAGGATCTCGATCGCGCCCGGGACATCCCCGGCGGTCTTGAGCTTGTCGGCGAGCGATCGGTAGAGGGCCGCGCTCACCTGGTTGGGATAGGCGCCGGCCAGGCGCTCGAGCTCCTTCTTCACGTCGGGACCCTTGCCGCTGCCCGCGAGCGCGTCGAGGCGGATCTGCTCCAGGCGCCAGGCCGTGGCGGCGTCCTGCCTGACCGCGTCCTGGGCCAGCCCCTCCTCCGCCACACGGATCGCCTTCGCCCGATCTCCCGCGTCGAGCGCCGACCGCGCATCGTTCTGGTAGTCGGCGGCGGATCGGCCGCATCCTGCCAGGAGCGCCGCAAGGAGTACGATAAGCCAGCTCTGCATGCCGGGCCTCTTATCACGTCGGCCCGACGTTTCGCATTTGCGGCTGCGCACGGCATTCCGGCGAGCCCGCCCAGGCGTGGCTCCGAAGCCCAGACGGTGCTCGCATTCAAATGCCGAAACCGGGTAAGACAACGCTCCGAGATGCTGCCTCCGGTTCCCGCCCCATCCTCCCGGGGCTCCCGTCTGCTCGGACGCGGACTCCTCCTCACCCCGTGGATCGCGCTCGCGTGGCCCGCCGCGGCTCATGCCTACATCGGCCCGGGCGCCGGCTTCGCCTTCGCGGGCTCGCTGCTCGCGATGCTGGCGGCCATCGGCCTCGCCCTCGGATCGATCCTGCTCTGGCCCTTCACCGCGCTCTACCGCTGGCTCCGGGTCGGGAACCCCTTCAAGCACGCGCAGGTGAAGCGGGTGATCATCCTCGGGCTCGACGGCATGGATCCGGGCATGGCGACGAAGCTCATGCGCGAGGGGCGGCTGCCCAACTTCGCCAAGCTCGCCGAGCGGGGCGTCTTCCGCACGCTCGACACCTCCAACCCCTCGATGTCGCCGGTCGCCTGGTCCACCTTCTCGACCGGCACCGACCCCTCGAACCACGGCATCTTCGACTTCCTCACGCGCGACCCGTGCACCTACGCGCCCATGCTCTCCTCGACCGAGATCAAGCAGGCCAAGCGGGTCCTCAACATCGGCCGCTATGTGGTCCCGCTCGAGAAGCCCAAGATCAAGCTCCTCCAGAAGGGCACGGCCTTCTGGAAGCTCCTGGGAGACCGGCACATCTTCTCCATCATCCAGCGCGTGCCGATCACGTTTCCGCCGGTCAAGTTCCGGGGCCTCCTGCTCTCGGGCATGTGCGTGCCCGATCTCCGGGGCAGCCAGGGCACGTTCTCGTTCTTCTCCACCGAGAACCGGGAGGGGAAGGCGGCGTTCACCGGCGGCGAGCAGACGGTCCTCCGCCCGGGGAAGGACGGGCGCATCCGCTCCCGGATCGTCGGACCCGACAACTCGATGAGCCGCGACGGCGGACGCCTGACGCTGCCCTTCACGCTCGTCACCCGGGCGGACGGCGCGCGTCTCGAGATCGACGGCGGGCCGGCCGTCGACCTCGCGCTCGACCGGTACTCCGAGTGGGTCACGCTCTCCTTCAGGGCCGGGCCCGGCACGACGGTCTCGGGGATCGTCCGCTTCCGCCTGCTCTCGGTGTCGCCGGAGGTCCGGCTCTACATGACGCCGATCCACATCGACCCCGAGAAGCCCGCGATGCCGATCAGCCACCCGACGGTCTACGCCGTGTACCTGGCGAAGAAGCTCGGGAAGTTCGCCACGCTCGGCCTCGCCGAGGACACCTGGGCGCTCAACGAGCGCGTGATCGACGAGCAGGCGTTCCTCGACCAGGCGCTCGCCTTCTGCGACGAGCGGGAGAAGATGTTCTTCGACGCGGTCGGGCGCGTGAAGAAGGGACTGGTGACGACCGTCTTCGACACGACGGACCGCGTGCAGCACATGTTCTATCGCTACCTCGATCCCTCGCACCCCGCGAACGCGGGCAAGGACACGACCCGCCACGCAGACGTCATCCCGCAGATCTACGAGCGGATGGACGCGATCCTCGGCCGGCTCCTCGCGGAGGCGGACGACCCGGACACGTTGACCATGGTCATCTCCGACCACGGCTTCACCAACTTCCGCCGCGGCGTGAACCTCAACGCCTGGCTGCGCGACCACGGCTACCTCGCGCTGAAGGACGGCAAGACGACGTCGGGCGACTGGTTCGATGCGGTCGACTGGAGCCGCACCCGTGCCTTCAGCCTCGGGCTCACCGGGCTCTTCATCAATCGGAAGGGCCGCGAGGCGTCCGGCATCGTCGCCGAGGGCGCCGAGTACGACGCCCTCACCGAGGAGATCGCCCGCAAGCTCGAGCGGCTCGTCGACCCGGTCACCGCCACGCCGGCCATCCGGAAGGTCGAGATCGCCGACCGCTTCTTCGACGGACCGCAGAAGTACGACGCCCCCGATCTCCTCGTCGGCTACGAGGGCGGCTACCGAAACAGTTGGGAGTGCGCGACGGGCGCGGTCACGCCGGACGTCTTCACCGACAACACGAAGAGCTGGAGCGGTGATCACTGCGTCGATCCCGCGATCGTCCCCGGCGTGTTCTTCTGCAGCCGGCCGATCGTGGTCGAGAACCCGCATCTCCTCGACATCGCGGTGTCGGTGATGCGTCTCTTCGGTCAGGAGCCCCCCGCGGCGATGAAGGGGCGCTTCCTGTTCGCCGGTCCGGACGAGACGGCGCCGGTCCGCGGGCCCCTCGATCCGTCGAGCCTGACACAGTCGGGCGCCGCCCCCGGCGCCCGCGTGTTCGCGAACGGAGGCGCCGCGGTGTCCAATGCGGTGTGAGTGGCTCGCCTCTCTCCTCCTGCTCGCCGCCTGCGCTCCGACCCCACCCGACCGCCCCGGCGTGTTCGTGCTCGGGGTCGACGGGATGGATCCGGTGATCCTCCGTCGCATGATGGACGAGGGGAAGATGCCGAACTTTGCCCGGCTCGCGCGCGAGGGGAGCTTCGAGCGCCTCGGCACCTCGACGCCGCCGCAGAGCCCGGTCGCCTGGTCGAACTTCGTCACCGGCCTCGATCCCGGCGGACACGGCATCTTCGACTTCGTCCATCGCGATCCGAAGACGTACACGCCCATCTCCTCGGCGACGCCGCCGCCGGGCCCGCCCGGGAAGGCCCTCGACCTCTTCGGCTACTACCTGCCGATCTCGGGCACGGCGCTCGTGAACACCCGCGGCGGCATCCCCTTCTGGGACCGGCTGCGCACCGCCGGCGTGGACGTCGAGGTGTACCGCGTGCCGGGCAACTACCCGCCGACGCCGTCG
>CAZLYE010000346.1:0-2664 GCA_964562865.1 uncultured Binatia bacterium (SeqCode)
GGAGGTGGCGCTCTACGGCGGAGAGGCCCTCGAGCAGCAGAGCCTCCGCGAACGCTTCGCCGCGATTCTCGACAACTGGTGGCGACTCGTGCGGGCGCAGAAGCGTCTCACGTGGTTCACGGCGGGCTACGGCCAGGCCGCGAACGTCTTCCCCATCCTGGTGGCGGCCCCGCGCTACTTCGCCGGCGCCATCCAGCTCGGCGCGTTGATGCAGATCGCGTCCGCCTTCGGCCGCGTCCAGGACGCGCTCAGCTGGTTCGTCGACAGCTACGGGAGCCTCGCCGAGTGGAAGGCCAGCGTCGACCGCCTGCTCTCGTTCACCCAGGGGATGGCGGGCGTCGCCGCAACGCCGGGCGGAGCGGACGACATCCGCGTCGTCCCCTGCTCGGCCGACGAGATTGCACTCGATCGTGTCGACGTCACGCTCCCGTCCGGAGGCACGCTCGTCCGGGACGCGGCCGTCGTGATGCGCCCGGGGGAGCACGTGCTCCTCTCGGGACCGTCGGGCAGCGGCAAGAGCACCCTCTTCCGGGCGATCGCCGGGCTCTGGCCGCACGGCCGCGGTGAGATCAGGCGGCCCACCGACGGGCGCGTCCTCTTCCTGCCGCAGCGCCCGTACCTGCCGATCGCCTCGCTACGCGAGGCCGTCGCCTATCCGTCCGACCCACGCACGGTCGGCGACGCGGCGATCGTGGCCGCGCTCAGGCGGTGTCGGCTGGGCGGGCTCGTCCCCCGGCTCCGTGAGGTGGAGCACTGGGCGCAGCAGCTCTCGCCCGGCGAGCAGCAGCTCCTCGCGCTGGCGCGCGCGTTCCTCCACGCGCCAGCGTGGCTCTTCCTCGACGAGGCAACCGCCGCTGGACGAGGCGACCGAGCGGCACGTCTACCGCGAGCTCCGCACGCACCTCGCGGGGACGACGATCGTCAGCATCGCGCACCGGCCGGGCGTCGCCGCGTATCACGAGCGCCATCTCGAGCTCGCCCCCGACGGCGACGCCATGCGGCTCAGGGAGTCTCGCGCGGCCGTCCTCGGCCGGGGCGGGACGATGTGTCGCTCGGCTTCGGCAGAACCACTAGACGGGACGAGGCGGACGCTCGCGTAGACTCGCGAGGGCCTCGTGCAGGCTCGCGAAGATGCGTCGTCGACCGATGACGTCGGTCAGGCGATGACGATCGAGGTCGGCCTGCAGGGCCGCCTCGACGTGGACGAGCACGAGCGGTACGCCGTCGCGCGTCAGGTCATGGTGGAGATCCTGCAGCGTCCGCGCGGCCGAGTAGTCGACGCTCGTGATCGCGCCGGCATCGACCACGAGCCAGCGGAGCGGCGCCGGGGCCCGCTCGACGAGCGCCCTCACGTCCGCGGCGAAGCGACCCGCGTTGGCGTAGAACAGCGCTGCCCCGAACCGGTAGATCAGGAGGCCCGGTTCAGAGAGCGCTCCCGGCAGGGCGGGGACCTCCCGCCACTGCCCGCCGGCCTCGACGAGGACCGCCGTGTGCGGCCGGTAGCTGTGACGCACGTGCCGGACCAGCGAGAGCGCCATCGCCATGAGGATGCCCTGCTCGACGCCGACCAGGACCACGACCACCGCGGTGGTCACCGCCAGCATGAGCTCGCCCGGGCTCTCGCGCCCGATGTCGCGGAGACCGCGGAGGTCGACGAGCCCGACCGCGATCGTGAACACGAGCGCGCCGAGCACGCACTGCGGGAGATACTGGAGGGGGCCGGTGAGGAAGAGCAGCACCAGCGCGACGACCCCCGCGGTGGCGAGGTGCGCGACCTGGCTCCGCCCGCCCGAGCCTTCGACCATCGCCGTCTGCGTCGGGCTCCCGTTGACGACGAACGTCCCGCTGAGCGCGGCCACGGCGTTTGCGGCCGACAGGCCGACCAGATCCGCGTCCTCGTCGAGCGCCTCGCGGTGGCGCGTCGCATACACGCGGGCCGTCGCCGCGCTCTGGGCGACGATCATCAGGAAGCACGAGGCGGCCACGGGCAGGAGCACCTTCACGTCTCCCCAGACGACGTCCGGCGCCCGGAGGCGCGGCAGGCCGCTCGGCACGGGCCCGATCACGGCGATGCCATGCCGGGAGAACTCGAATGCCGCGCTCGCCGCCACCGCCCCGACGACGGCGACGAGCGGGCCGGGAAGCCGCGGGGTGAGCACGCGGCACGCGAGGACGACCGCCACGACCACCGCGGAGACGCCGAGCGTCGGCAGATGTACGTCGCGCACGCCGCGGATCACCTGGACGAGCTGCGGGACGGTGTGGGCGCCGTGGACCGGCAGGCCGAGCATCTCGCCCAGCACCGCGATGCCCACCTGGACGCCGACGCCCGTCAGGAAGCCGACGAGGACCGTCTGCGAGAGGAAGTCCGCGAGGAAGCCGAGCCTGAAGACTCGTGCAAGGATCAGGTAGCCGGCCGTCAGCAGCGCCACGAGCCCCGCGAGCGCCACGTAGCGCTCGCTCGCCACAGGCGCCATGTGGGACAGCCCGCCGGCGAGGATTGCGGCGGTCGCCGAATCGGCGGCCACCACCAGGTACCGCGACGAGCCGAACGTCGCGAACGCCACGAGCGGCAGGAGCAGCGTGTAGAGCCCCGTGACGACCGGCGTGCCGGCGATCCGCGTGTAGCCGAGGGCCTGCGGGACGTTCATCGCGGCGAGGGTG
>CAZLYE010000347.1:0-8966 GCA_964562865.1 uncultured Binatia bacterium (SeqCode)
GATCCGCGAGCAGGCGCGCGATCGCAACGGCGGCGGGTCCATCCGCACGGTCGCCGAGACCCACGTCCGCGCCGGCGAGACGGCCGAGCGCGGCGGCCTCCTCGGCGCGGCTCGCGGCGATGCATACCCAGCCGTCGCGGCAGGCGTAGATGCGCCGGCAGGCGGCGGGCCCGCGGTGGTCGCGGCCGCCGACTTCGCCGTCGGTCGCCTCCGCGGCCTGCGTCACGTAGCCCGTCCGGAAGAGGCTCACGTCCACGCGCTGTCCGCGCCCGGTCCGCTCGCGCGCGAGCAGCGCCGCGACGGTCGCGAGCGCACCGAGCGTCCCGGCGGAATAGTCCGTGTACGCGATCATGTGGAAGACCGGGTCGTCGGCGCCGCCCTGCGCCGCCATGAGACCCGAGCCCGCCTGGAAGATCGGATCGAAGCCCGGGAGCGTCGCGAGGGGCCCCGACGATCCGTACCCCGTGATCGAGGTGTGGACGAGCCGCTCGTTGGCCGCGCGGAGGGCGTCCCAGCCGATCCCGAGGCGGTCCATGACGCCGCCGCGGAAGTTGTCGACCACGACGTCGGCGCGGCGCACGAGGTCGAGGAACACGTCGCGCCCCTCGGGACGCTTCAGATCGAGGACGATCGAGCGCTTCCCGCGGTTCCAGCCGACGAAGCCGAACGCCGCCATGCGGAAGGGATCCCCGTCCGGCGACTCGACCTTCAGGACCTCCGCGCCGAGGTCGGCGAGGAGCATCGGACAGAAGGGGCCCGCGATGAAGCTCGCGAGATCGAGCACGCGGATGCCGTCGAGACACGTACGCCGTGCACGGGCAGCTGGGCCCGGCGTCGCGGGACGCCGAGGTGCGCGGGCCGCGCCGCAGATGGCTTCCGTGTCCGCGCCGGGCAGCGGCGCGGGGCCCGGCGGTACGACCGGCGTGTCGGAGAACTCGGCCGGCCCCGCGGTCTGCCACGCCGTGCCGAGGATCGGGTCGTCCACCGGGACGACGAGGCCGAGGGCGCGTGCGTCCTCGTCGCGGAGGGCCTCCTCCCGCGTGCGGACGGCGCCGCACGGGATGTCCGCCTGCCGGAGGGTGCGCACCCATTCGGCGGCCGGACGGCGCGCGAGGATCGGGTCGAGCTCGCGGCGCACGAGCTCCTTGATCTCGGGGACGCCGAAGGCGAGCGGAGGCGCCTGCAGGCGGGGGTCGGCGAGCAGGTCGACCCGGTCGAGGACCGTCATCAGGTTCACGAGGAAGGCCGGCGTCAGCGCCCCGATGAAGAGCCAGCCGTCGAACGCGCGGAAGAGCGAGTAGGTCGCGATCTGTCCCCGCGGATCGCCGAACTGCGACAGCGAGCCGCGCGTCTCGCGGCCGGTCACGTACGTGCCGCTGTTGAGGGCGAAGGACGCCCCGACGCCGCTCACTTCGACCGTCTGGCCGGGCGCGCCGCGGCGCCGCGCGAGGAGCGCCGCGGTCACGCCGAGCGCGGCGAGCATCCCGGTCATGTAGCCGACGATCGGCGTCACGAGCCACACGGGCGCCCGGTCCCACGACCACTGCATCGCCTGCGCGCCGGTCGCGGCACCTACGAGCGCCTCGTCGGGGGGAAGCGCCGAGACGCCGCCCCACGCGCTCACGCGGCAGCGAATGGCGTCGGGCGACGAGGGCACCGGCGGCCCGCCGTCGTCCTCCGTCACGACGGCGTCCGCGCTCGCGACGAGCGCCTCCCAGCGCGCATGGTCCGGCGGGCGGGACGGGTCGAGGATCACGGAGCGCTTCCCGCGGGCGAGGGCACGCTCGCGGCGCGACAGCCCCGCGCCCTGCCGCTCGACCCGCACGACCTCCGCGCCGAGTGCGCCGAGGAGGAAGCCGGCGTACGAGGCGCCGAGACCCGAGCCGTGCTCGACCGCCCGGATGCCGGCGAGAGGCGCTGCGTCCGCCATGGCGCCCGAGAAGACCCCGGCGGTGCGCCGGTTGTCAACGCGGCCGGATACCGTGGTAGAGGCGCGCCGTGCGCTTCGGGATCGCGCTCCCGAGCTACGGCCCGCTCGCCGGGGCCGACGCGCTCGCCCGCCTCGCGCGACGCGCGGAGGCACTCGGCGTCGACTCCGTCTGGGTGAGCGACCACCTTCTCGCGCCCGAGCGCGTGACGTCCGTGTACCCGTACGATCGCCGTCCCGACGCGAAGCCCGGCGACGTCGGCGTCATCGAGCACTTCTACGAGCCGCTCACGACGCTCGCGTTCCTCGCCGGCGTGACGACGCGCATCCGCCTCGGCGTGAGCGCGTACGTCGTCCCCTACCGCCCGCCCGTCGTGACGGCGAAGCAGGTGGCGAGCCTCGACGCGCTCTCCGGTGGGCGGCTCGTGCTCGCGGTCGGCGTCGGCTGGCTCCGCGAGGAGTTCGACGCGCTCGGCGTCCCGTTCGCACGTCGCGGGCGGCGGACGGACGAGTACCTCGCCGTCTGTCGTGCGCTCTGGACGGAGGAGGTGGCGTCGTACGACGGCGACCTCGTCCGGCTCCCGGCCGTGCGGACGGGACCGAAGCCGGTCCAGCAGCCGCTCCCCGTGTGGGTCGCCGGGAACTCGCGCGCCGCCCGGGCGCGCGCGGCACGCCTCGGCCAGGGGTGGCACGCGATCGACCTCTCGCCGGCCGAGCTCGTCCCGCTCGTCGCCGACCTGCGCCGCGAGCTCCGCGCCGCTGGGCGTGCGCCGGGAGACGTCGCGGTGAGCGTCCGGAAGGGGATCCTGCCGCTCGACCGGCCGCCGGACCCGCCGCACGCCCTCTACGGGACGCGCGACACGATCCGCGCGGACGCCGCCGCCTACGCGGCGGCCGGCTGCGACTACCTGGTGCTCAACCTCCGCCGCGCGAAGACGGTCGACGAGCTCGAGCGCGCGCTCGAGGAGGTCGTCGGCATCCTCGGCTAGTCCCGGCCCCCACCGCGTTCACCGGGCCACCGGCTCGCGCGCGCGTTCGACGGCGGCCTCCAGCTCCCCGAGCCCGACGTTCCGCATCTCCGGCCGCACGATCTCGATCGGATCCCGCATGTCGTCCACGTAGCCCAGCGCGTAGGCGCCGCGCGCGTAGCCCATCAGGCGGAGGAGCTCCGTCGGCAGCGTGCGCGCGACGTCGAGCGGCACCGCGAGGTACTGGTTCTCCTCCTGCCGCAGCCACGACCGGTTGTAGGTGATGTTGAGCCCGTAGCGGGTCTCCTGCGAGCGGTTGGCGCCGCCGCCGTGGTAGACGCTCCCCGTGTAGAAGAGCACGGAGCCCTTCTCCATCACGGCGCCGACCGTCTGCTCCTCGGTGAGCTCGAGGCGATCCTCGAAGTGGTTGCTTCCCGGCGCGACCCGGGTCGCCCCGTTGGCCTCCGTGAAATCGGTCATCGCCCAGATCGTGTTGCACTGGACCTCGTACCCGCTCGGGAAGGGGAAGAAGTCGAATGCCCACTGATCACGATGGATCATCTGACCGGGCTCTCCCGGTCCGATCGCGATCATCTGGGTGAGGTGCAGCTGGAAGCTCGTGCCTCCCTCGAGCACGCCGCGCACCGTGTCCAGGACCAGCGGGTGCATCACGAGCTCGCGACAGGTCGGGGAGCGGGCGATCAGCCCGCCGGTCCGACGCGTCCGCCGTCCGGTGAACTCGTCGGGCCCGTAGGGCGTCGCCTCGAGCCACGGGGAGAGCTCGGCGCGCGCCCGGTCGAGCAGCGCAGGCGCGGCGAGGCGGTCGACGACGACGCCTCCGTCACGGGCGAGCGCCGCGGCGACGTCCGCCGCGGTGGCACTCGCGGGCAGGTGCTCGAGCCTCATCGCACGCGCTCCTTCCCTCGGGGCCAGTCGACTTCCCCCCGGCCCTCGTCCCGGGAGGGGACAATAACACATCCGATTGACGGGGGTCCTGGAGGGACGCGACGGGCTCGATCAGGGGAGACACTGACGCAGCAGCTCGGCGAGACGTGATGGCGCCTCCCGGGCGCGCCGGCCATTGGTCATGCGGACGGGAATGCACCCCTGACGCACATCGGCTCGGATCTGCACCGGGCCCTCGTCCGCCTCCGCTGGTGACCCCGCGCGAGCGGCGGCGAGAGATCGGAGGAGAAACGTCGCATGGGCCTGCTGCGGCGCATCGCGCGATGGATGTTCGGCATCCTGGTGCTCGCTGGGGTCGTCGCGGCGCTCGGGGCGGTCGTCGTCTGGCGGCTCCTTCTGGCCGACCTGCCGCCCATCGACCGGCTGCTCACCCACCGACCGGCGGTCGCCACGCGCATCTACGCCGCGGACGGCTCGCTCATCGGGGAGATGTTCGTCGAGCGGCGTTACCCGGTGACCCTCGCGCAGGTGCCCGTCCACGTGCGGCTCGCCTTCCTCGCCTGTGAGGACGCGGGCTTCTACAACCACACCGGTTTCGAGCCGATGAGCATGGCGAGGGCGATCCTCGCCAACTACTCACGCGGCCGCATCGTGCAAGGGGGCAGCACCATCACGCAGCAGCTCGTGAAGATGCTCCTCCTGTCACCCGAGCGTACCTACGAGCGGAAGATCCGGGAGCTCGTGCTCGCCCGGCAGCTGGAGACCCGGCTCGGCAAGGACGACATCCTCGCGCTCTACCTGAACCAGATCTACTTCGGCGAGGGCGCGTACGGCATCGGCGCGGCGGCGCGCGCGTTCTTCAATGCCGACGTCGGGAACCTGACCATCGCGCAGGCCGCGCTCCTCGCGGGGCTGCCGCGGGCCCCGGGCCAGTACGACCCGCTGGCCCACCCGAAGGAGGCGCGCGCCCGACAGCTCTACGTCCTCGACCGCATGCGTCGCGAGGGCTTCATCACGATGACGGCGTACGACGCCGCAGTGCGCGAGCGGCTCACGTACGCGCCGCGGAAGTCGACCACGTACCTCGCGGCGCCCTGGTACGTCGAGCACGTCCGCCGGCTCCTCGAGGAACGCTACGGCAGCGCCGCGGCGCAGGCCGGGCTCCGGGTGGAGACCGCCGTCGACCTCCGCCTGCAGGAGGCGGCCGAGTACGTCCTCCGTCAGGGGCTCCGTGCGCTGGACGAACGCCAGGGGTTCCGCGGGCCCGTGCAGCATCTCGAGGAGCGCGACATCAACACCTTCCTGCAGCGCGCGGCGGCGCAGCCGGACCAGGACGGGGCGCTGGCGGCGGTCGTGCTCGAGCCGCGACCGACGGGGCTCGTCGTGCGCACCGCGGGGGCGCCGGGCTTCCTCCCGGTGCAGGCGCTCGTGTGGGGCGACCACCACGTCCATCCCTCGGCGTTCCACCGGGGCGACGTGCTCGCGACGCGGGCCCTCGCCCGTGACCGCCAGGGTACGCTCGTGCTGGCGCCCGATCGCGAGCCGCAGGTCGAGGGCGCGCTCCTCGCCGTCGATCTGCGGACGGGACAGGTGAAGGCGATGGTCGGCGGCTACGACTTCCGCCGCAGCCAGTTCAACCGTGCCGTGCAGGCGCACCGGCAGCCGGGATCGGCCTTCAAGCCGCTCCTCTACGCCGCCGCCATCGATCACGGCTACACACCGCGCTCGTCGGTGCTCGACGCCCCGATCACGATCTCGACGCCACAGGGCCCGTGGAGCCCGCACAACTTCAAGGACCACTACGCCGGTCGCACGTCGCTGCGGACGGCGCTCGCCCGCTCCCTCAACACGGTGAGCGTCCGGCTCGTGCAGTCGATGGGCATCAGCCACGTGCGCGACTACCTGAAACACTTCGGCTTCCCCGAGCCACTGCCGCCGAACCCGTCGCTCGCGCTCGGCACCACCGAGGTGACCCTGCTCGAGCTGGTGAGAGCCTACTCCGTCCTCGCCGCCCAGGGGCGGCGTTCGTCTCCCGTCTTCATCACGAAGGTGACCGACACCGACGGACATCCGCTCCCGTTCCGCGGCACCGACCCCAACTTCGAGCACGTGGTGGACCCCGCGGTCGCCTACTTGCTGACCGACATGATGGAGACCGTCGTCAGCAAGGGGACCGGCCGTCGTGCCGCCGACCTCGGCCGTCCCGTCGCGGGTAAGACCGGCACGACCAACGAGGGCCGCGACGCCTGGTTCGTCGGCTTCACTCCCGACCTCATCGCGGGCGTGTGGGTGGGCTTCGACTCGCAGCGCTCGCTCGGCAGGGAGGAGACCGGCGGCCACGCCGCAGCCCCCATCTGGACCGACTTCATGAGGTACGCGCTGGAAGACCGCCCGGTGCACGACTTCCCGATCCCCGACGGCGTCACGCTCGTACGCATCGACCCCTGGTCCGGGCTCCGCGCACCGGACGGAATGCCGGGGAAGCTCGAGCCGTTCGTCACCGGCTCCGAGCCGACGCGCTGGGCCACGCCACCGGAGCCGGAGCCGGACGAGGACTACGAGCCGCCCTACGAGCCGCCCAGCGAGCCCGAGCCGTATGACGGCTACACGCGGATGGCCGCGCCGACACGAGAGCCCTAGGGATGGGATCGTGCCCGGTCTCGCGTCATTCCGTACCGCGCTCCTCCTCGGCCTCCTCGGCTTCGCCTTCCCCGACGGTGCGCGGGCCGCACTCGTGCGCGGGAGCTGTGGCTTTCACGGCGTCGCGCTGACCCACGGCGATCGCAGCTCGCGGCAGATCGCGCTCACCTTCGATCTCTGCCCCACCTCCCACCACCCGGGCTACGCGTCGGAGATCGTCGCGCTCCTGAAGGAGCGCCGGGTTCCCACCACGTTCTTCGTCACGGGAAGGTGGGCGACGGCGCATCCCGCGCCCCTCCGCGAGCTCGAGGCAACCGACGGCTTCGAGCTCGCGCTCCACGGGAACCTCCACCGACACCTCACACGCCTCTCGGAGCTCGCGATCGCAGAGGAGATCGACTCCGGGCGTCGGACGCTCCAGAGCCTCGGGGCGAGACCCGTCGACCTGTTCCGCCCGCCCTACGGCGAGACACCCGGGGTTCTCGCCCCGGCGGCCGAGCGGACCGGCGTGAGCGTGGTCCTCTGGGACGTCGTGTCGGGCGACCCCGATCGCCACCTCACGTCCTCCCGGCTCGTGCGACGCGTGCTCCGCGCCCGGGGCGGCAGCATCGTCGTGATGCACGCCAACGGCGCCGGCATCCGGCGCGCGCGGGACCTGTCCCTGATCCTGGATGGGCTCGAGCGCGAGGGCTACGAGTTCGTCACCGTCGGGACGCTCCTCGACGGCTGCCAGACCCTTACGACGCCGCCGTCGGGATGACGCCGTCCGTGCACGTCGGGCGGCGAGCCTCTGCCGCCGCCGCGGCGGCTCTTCTCCTGTCGCCGGGCCTCTCCGGGTGCGCTCCGGTGCGCGCCGAGGCCGCCTCGCGATCGGAGGCCTTCGCGGTCCGTCGCGCCGCGCTGCAGTCCTTCCATCACGTCGACGCCAATTCGATCTACCTGGTGCTGAGACGGGCGGAGCGGCGCCTCTACGTGATCAGCGACGACGGGGAGACACCGCCGAGCGTCGAGACGTTTCCGGTCGCGGTCGGGCGGAAGGAATACGAGACGCCGACCGGCCGCTTCGCGGTCACGGACAAGAGCGAGGATCCTCCGTGGGTCGAGTTCGACTGGAACGACCCTTCGCGAGCGATCCGGACGATCCCTCCGGGTCCGGAAAATCCGCTCGGTCGCCGCTGGATCGGCTTCACCTCCGCATACGGATGGCAGATCGGCCTCCACGGTACTCCTCAGCCCGAGCTGATCGGGCGAGCGGTGAGCCACGGCTGCGTGCGCATGCGAAACGAGGACATCATGAAGCTCTATGGTCGCGTCACGGTCGGGACCCCGGTGATCGTGCAACCGTAGCGGGTTGCCGCACCCGGGCGCCGCCTGTAGGACTGCCCGCGATGGCCGAGACGACGATCTACCACAACCCCGTCTGCTCGAAGTCGCGTGGCGCGCTCGACATCCTCCGCGAGCGCGGCGTCGAGTGCGACGTCGTCGAGTACCTGAAGACGCCACCGGACCGGGCAACCCTCGCCCGCTTCCTCGACCTCCTCGCCGGGCCGCCGGGCGAGCTCGTGCGGCGGGACAAGCGCTTCCGCGAGCTCGGGCTCGACGAGGCGCGTCTCGCGACGCGCGAGGACGTGATCGCGCTCCTGCTCGAGCACCCCGAGCTGATGGAGCGGCCCGTCGTCGTACGCAAGGGCCGCGCGGTCATCGCGCGGCCCTCGGAGCGCGTGCTCGAGTTGTAGCTACGTCCGGAAGCTCAGGTCACCAGCGGCGGCCGTGGCGGTACCACCCGACACGACGTCCGTAGGCGTACCCGCCGTGCACGAACACGGGGGCCGACCGGTAGTAGAAGGCGACCGGCGGCGGATAGAACGCGGGAGGCGGGTAGTAGACCGGAGCCGGGGCGTACGCCACCGGCGGCGCCACGAACGGCGGCGCGACGAAGAGCCCGAAGCCCGGGAGACCGATCGACAGCGAGAACTGCGCGTCGGCCGGAGCCGGCCGGGCGAGCGCCACCGCACCGAGAAGCCCGAGGGCCAGGAGAGCCTTCTTCATCGTCCGAAACCTCCTGGCCACCTCAACACGGGGGCGGGCGGCCGGTTGCGGTCGATGCCCGGTCACTCGACGTGCGGTATGACCTCCGCCCCGAACCACGCGAGACGCTGGAGAAAATCCGCGAAGCTGGCGGCTCCGATCCCGACGTGGAGCGACGTCGCACCAGCCCTCCTCCACCGCGCGGCGGCCGCAATCACGTCGCGGGCGGCGGCGTCCGGCGGCGCCGCGAGGGGCGCGACCACCTCGAAGACGTCTGCCCTTCCGGCCGTGGCGCGGAGCTTCCGCACACGCTCCACCGCGGCGGCGCAGTCCTCCGGTGCAAGCTCCCACGGCACCCAGCCGTCGCCGTGCTGCGCCGCGCGGCGGACCGCGGCCCCCGAGTTCCCCCCGACCCAGATCGGCGGGCGGGGCCGCTGCGCGACCCGCGGCGACACCATCACGTCCCGGAAGGCGACGGTCTTCCCCTCGAACGCGGC
>CAZLYE010000348.1:0-2845 GCA_964562865.1 uncultured Binatia bacterium (SeqCode)
TGCTACCGGGCGCCGGCCGAGCGCCAGCAGTTCATGTGCCGCCTGATGGCCGGGATGCGCCAGACCACCCCCGAGGAGGCACGCGCGCAGATCATGATCGGCGACAAGGCGGAGTGCCTCGACACGATCGAGCGCTACCTCCGTGCGGGCGTCACGCACTTCATCTTCATGACCTTCACCCCGTACTTCCTGGACGAGATCCAGGCGTTCGCCGAGGAGGTCATTCCGGCGGTCCGGTGAGTGCGCCCGGGCCCGCGGTCGCCTTCAGCAGGATGGCGGCCGGCCCTCCTCGGCCCTCGGATGCGCCGCGTCCAGGTTCGCGAGGAAGTCGAGCACCTCGTCACGCGCGCGCTCGGCTTCGTCGCTGAGTCCCCGGAGTTCACGCAGGCGCCAGTGCCTCAGCAGCACGGGGCAGAGCACCTGGTCGTGGTGGATCCGGAGGTCGTACACGCCGGCGGCGGCGATGGTGATCGCCCGCTCGCGGAAGGCGCGAAGCTCGAACCCCGGCATGGCAAAGCCGAGGACCTGGCGTTTCATCGCGACCACCATGGCGGAGGGGTCGATCTCGATCGCCGCCCCGGCGACTTCGCGATAGAATGTGTAGTGGAGGTTCTCGTCCAGCGCGACGCGGACGAGCAGGCGCTCCGCCACGGGATCCCCCGTGAGGGTTCCCGTGTTCCGGTGCGCGATGCGGGTCGCGAGCTCCTGCAGCGTCACGTAGACGAGGCCGTCCAGCGGACCGGCGATCCTCCGCGGGTAGTAGCCGCGTGAGACGTGAGCCATCCGCTCCCGCTCGAGCGCGACCGGGTCGACGGCCCGTGTCGTGAGCAGGTAGTCGCGGATCGCGATCGAGTGACGGCCCTCCTCGGCGGTCCATCGCCGGGACCACTCGCCCCACGCCCCGTCGGCGCCGAAGAGGTCGCGGAGAGCGAGGTGGTAGTAGGGGAGGTTGTCCTCGGTGAGGAGGTTCAGCTCGAGGGCGGTCCGCGCGGCTGTGCCGAGCGACGAGTCGGCCGGCTCCCACGACGCGTCCGCGAAGCTCCGCCCGCGATCCCACGGCACGTAGTCGTGCGGGAACCATTCCTTGGCGGCCGCCAGATGGCGGTCGAGCAGCCTCGCGACCACGGGCTCGAGCTCCATGAGCGCGCTGTGGGAAGGGACCAGTGAAGCGTGGCTCAGCATGTTCTCCTCGCACGGCCCGGCGGCCGGTAGCCTACGGAAACGTAACTTACGCTTGCGTACCTTACGCTCGCGTAGTAAGGCTGTCAACCGTGGCCAGGACAGCCGGGTCCGAACGCCGCCCGCGGCTCGCCGCTTCGGCCCGGCGCGCGCAGCTGGTCGACGTGGGGAGGCGCGTGTTCGCCGAGCGGGGCTACGAGGCCACCTCGGTCGAGGAGATCGCGGAGCGCGCAGGCATCTCGAAGCCGATCGTCTACGAGCACTTCGGCGGCAAGGAGGGTCTGTACGCGGTGATCGTCGACCGCGAGGTGGAGCACATCGTGAGCGGCATCGTCGAGGCGATATCGTCCGGCTCCCCCCGCGAGCGCCTGGAGCAGGCCGCCCTCGCCTTCCTCACCTACGTGAAGGATCGGCCAGGCGGCTTCGCCGTGCTGCTCCGTGATGCCCCGCCCTCCAAGCGGAGCGGCGAGATGCCGGCCCTCATGCACGACCTGGCGGACCGTGTTGGCGCGATCTTCACCGACCAGTTCCGGAAGGCCGGCTACGACGCCAAGACGGCGCCCATCTATGCGCACGCGCTCGTCGGCATGGTGGCGTTCGTTGGGCAGTGGTGGACCGAGAGCCGCAAGGCGCCGCCGGTCGAGACGGTCGCGAGCCACATCGCGGCGCTCGCGTGGATGGGTCTCCGCCATCTGCCGCGGAAGCCGGCCCTCCTCACGGCGAAGGGATCGCGCTCGTGATCGCTCGTGAAGTCTCTCTCCACGGCCACCGGATCACGTATCGGACCGCGGGCAGCGGCCCGGTCGTCCTGCTGATTCACGGCATCGCCGGCAGCTCCGCGACCTGGGACGACGTCCTCCCGTCGCTCGCCGAGCGATACTGCGTCGTCGCGCCGGATCTCCTCGGCCACGGCGGGTCCGCGAAGCCGCGCGGCGACTACTCGCTCGGCGCCTACGCGAGCGGCCTCCGTGATCTGCTCGGCGTGCTCGGGCACGAGCGCGCGAGCATCGTGGGGCACTCGCTGGGCGGCGGGGTCGCGATGCAGCTCGCGTATCAGTTCCCCGAGCGCTGCGAGCGCCTCGTGCTGGTCTCGAGCGGAGGCCTCGGGCGCGAGGTGCACGGGCTGCTTCGCGCGGCCGCACTCCCGGGTGCCGAGTGGGTGCTACCGCTCCTCTGCGCCGGAGGCATCCGCGACGCCGTCGAGGCCGTTGCCGGCGTCCTCGCGCGCGTCGGTCTCCGCGCGACGCCGGACGTCGAGGAGCTTTGGCGTGGCTTCTCCTCCCTCGGCGACGCGGACGCGCGGCAGGCCTTCGTGCACACGCTGCGCACGCTCGTCGACCCGGGCGGGCAGCGGGTGAGCGCCGCGGACCGGCTCTACCTGGCCGCGAAGGTTCCCTCGCTGATCATCTGGGGCGAGCGCGACACGATGATCCCCCCGGGTCACGCGCGCGCAGCCCACGACGCGATCCCGGGGAGCCGCCTCGAGATCTTCCCCGAGGCGGGCCACTTCCCCCATCGTGACGACCCGCTCCGCTTCGTCGCGGTGCTCCTCGACTTCCTGCGTTCGACCGAGTCGGCGCGCGTCGACGAGGCGGAGTGGCGCAGCCTCCTCCGTCAGGGATCCTGACGGGGGCTAGAGCGACCCCGCCGACTGGTCGAGGAACGC
>CAZLYE010000349.1:0-7157 GCA_964562865.1 uncultured Binatia bacterium (SeqCode)
GCCCGGTCGGGCCAGGGCCCGGCGCATCCGTACCGCCATCATGCACCTCCTGCGAGCCGCCGCTCGACGGCGCGGCCGTGCGCGTCGAGGCCCTCGAGCCGGGCGAGCCGCACGATCGCGGGCCCGAGCCGCTCGATCGTGCGTGGACCGGCCTCGATGACGCTCGTCCGCTTGACGAAGTCGTAGACGCCGAGCGGCGACGCGAAGCGCGCCGTGCCGCCCGTCGGGAGCACGTGATTCGGGCCGGCCAGATAGTCGCCGAACGCCTCGGGCGTGTCCTGCCCGAGGAAGATCGCGCCCGCGTGCCGGATCCGCCCGGCCCACCGCCGCGGCGCGCGGACGGCCAGCTCGAGGTGCTCCGGCGCGAGGCGGTTCGCGATCGCGACGGCCTCGCCGAGGGACCGCGTGTGCACGATCGCCCCGAAGCTCGCGAGCGAGCGGGCCGCGACCGCACGCCGCGGTAGGCTCGCGAGCTGGCGCTCGAGCGCCGTGGCGACCCGCGCCGCGAGACGTCCGTCGGACGTCACGCAGACGGCCGCGGCCATCGGGTCGTGCTCGGCCTGCGCCAGCATGTCGGCGGCGACCAGCTCCGCGTCCGCGCTCCCGTCCGCGACGATCAGCACCTCGCTCGGGCCGGCGATCGCGTCGATGTCGACCTGCCCGAAGCACAGGCGCTTGGCCGTCGCCACCCAGACGTTCCCCGGGCCGACGATCTTGTCGACACGCGGCAGGGTGGCCGTCCCGAAGGCGAGCGCGGCCACGGCCTGCGCGCCGCCCACGCGGTAGAGGGCGTCGACGCCCGCCACGTGGCAGGCGGCGAGGACGATCGGCGTGTCGCCGCCCGGGCCGACCGGCGACACCGCCACCACCTCACGCACGCCCGCCACGCGCGCCGGGATGACCGTCATGAGGACGGTCGAGGGATAGACCGCGCGGCCGCCCGGCACGTACACGCCGACGCGCTCGAGCGGCTGGATGCGCTGCCCGAGGCGCGCCCCGCTCCGATCCCGGAACGACCACGATCGCTCGCGCTGCCGGGCGTGGAAGCGCCGGATCCGCCGCGCGGCGAGCATCAGGTCCCCGCGGACGTCCGCCGGCAGGCCCCGATATGCCGCGGCCAGGTCGCTCTGCGCGACGCGGAGCGCGCTCCGTCGGAGCGCGACCCCGTCGAAGCGTCGCGTGAGCCGGATGAGCGCGCGGTCGCCCCCGCGACGGACGGCGGCGATGATCCGCCGGACGTCCGCCTCGACGCGACCGCCGGCGGCGGTCCCGCGCTCCGCGAGCCGACGGAGGCGCTCGCGCGCGCGCGCGCTGCCCGCCGCGCAGACGAGGCCGGCCGTCCTCACGCCGCCGCCCGCTCCCGGACGACGTCGGCGCCCAGCGCCGAGAGCTTCTCCTCCATGCGCTCGTAGCCCCGGTCGAGGTGATACACGCGGGCGACGCGCGTCGTGCCGCGGGCCGCGAGCCCGGCGAGCACGAGGCACACGCTCGCCCGGAGGTCGGTCGCCATGACCGGCGCGCCGGAGAGCGCCTGGGGGCCGCGGACGATCGCCCGGTTCCCGTCCACGCGGACGTCCGCGCCCATGCGCACGAGCTCCTGCGCGTGCAGGAAGCGGTTCTCGAAGATCGTCTCCGTGAGCGTGCTCGTCCCCGAGGCGCGGGTCATGAGCGCCATGAACTGCGCCTGGAGGTCGGTCGGGAACCCGGGATACGGCATCGTCCTCACGTCGACGGCGGTGAGCCGGCCGTTGGCCTCGACGCGCACGCCGCTCTCCCGCTCCGCGACCTGCACGCCTGCCTCCCGGAGCTTGCCGATGAAGGCTTCCAGGTGATCGGGGCGCGCGCCCGTCACGTCGACCGCGCCGCCCGTCAGCGCGGCCGCGACCATGTAGGTCCCCGCCTCGATGCGGTCCGGAATGACGGTGTGCTCGCCGCCGGCGAGCTCCGGACGTCCCTCGATCGTCACCTCGGACGTGCCGACGCCGGTCACGACGACGCCCATCCGCTCGAGCGCCAGCGCGAGGCAGACGTTCTCGGGCTCGCGGGCCGCGTTCTCGATGACGGTGGTCCCCTCGGCCAGCGTCGCCGCCATCATGAGCTGCTGGGTGGCGCCGACGGACGGGAAGTCGAGCACGATCTTCGTGCCGCGGAGCCGCTCGGCGTCCGCCTCGACGTAGCCCTCGCTGATGCGGAGACGCGCGCCCATCTTCTGCAGCCCGGCGAGGTGGAGGTCGACCGGCCGCGCGCCGATCGCGCAGCCGCCGGGCGTCGAGACGCGCGCGCGTCCGAAGCGTGCGAGGAGCGGGCCGAGGACGAGGAACGACGCGCGCATGGTCTTCACGAGGTCGTACGGCGCCTCGGTGCTCGCGACGTCGCACGCGTCGACGATCACCTCGTGGCCGTCGGGGCTCCGTGTCACGCGGGCGCCGAGGTGCCGGAGCACCTGGATGGCGGTCTTCACGTCCGCGAGCGCCGGCACGTTTCGCACGACGACGCGCTCGGGCGTGAGGAGCGTCGAGAAGAGGAGCGGCAGCGCCGCGTTCTTGGAGCCGCTCACCACCACCTCGCCGCCCAGCGCGGCGCCTCCGCGGATCACGATCGTGTCCACCCCGTCCCCCTCCCTGCGCGCGCCGCGACGACGCGCTCGATCCCTCCGAGATCCCGCCGCACCTCGACCGCCGTGTAGCGCCCGCTCGCCTCCACCGCCTGCCGGACCGCGCTCGCCTGCCCGGCGCCGACCTCGACCACCAGCCATCCGCCCGGCGCGAGCACCCGCGGGGCGTCGACGACGAGCGCGCGGAGCGCTGCCAGGCCGTCGGGACCGGCGGCGAGCGCGACGCGCGGCTCGTGATCGCGGACCTCGGGCGCGAGGCGCGCGACGTCGCCGTCGGCGACGTACGGCGGGTTCGACACCACGAGGTCGAAGGCCCCAGCGCCGAACGGCGCCAGCAGGTCCCCGCGGACGAGCCCCACCGCCGGCGCGTGGCGGGCCAGGTTGACGCGCGCGACGGCGAGTGCGTCCGCGGCGACGTCGGTCGCCCACACGCGGGCCGCGGGACGCTCGCGCGCCAGGGCGGCCGCGATCGCGCCGCTCCCCGTGCCGACGTCGAGCACGCGGCGGGCGTCCGGCGCGACGCAGAGCGCCGTCTCGACCAGCAGCTCGGTCTCCGGCCGCGGCACGAGCACGCGGCGGTCGACCGCGAACGGCAGCGACCAGAACTCCCGCTCGCCGACGATGTGCTGGAGCGGCTCGCGCGTCGTGCGGCGCGCGAGGACCACCTCGAGTGCCGCCGCAGCGGCCGCGGGCAGCGGGCGGCCGGCCTCGACCACGACGCCGGTCCGCGTCGTCCCGAGCGCACACGCGAGGAGCACCTCCGCGTCGGCCCTCGCCTCCGTCACGCCGGCGGCCGCGAGCCGCGCGACCGCCGCCGCGAGCGCGTCCCCGACCGTCGTCGCCGCCGCGACCTCCATCATCCTGCGGCCGCCAGCGCCTCGGCCTGCTGGCGCGTCACGAGCGCGTCGACGATCGGGTCGAGGTCCCCGTCGAGGACGCGGTCGAGCTGGTGCAGCGTCAGGTTCACGCGGTGGTCCGTCAGCCGGCTCTGGGGAAAGTTGTAGGTGCGGATCTTCTCCGAGCGGTCGCCCGAGCCGACCATCGCCTTGCGGCTCGCCGCGATCTCGGACTGCTGCTCGTGGCGCGCGCGCTCGAGCAGGCGGGCACGCAGGATCTTCAGGGCCTTCGCCTTGTTCTTGTGCTGCGACTTCTCGTCCTGGCAGGTGACGACGAGGCCGGTGGGGAGGTGCGTCACGCGCACGGCGGAGTCCGTCGTGTTGACGCTCTGCCCGCCGGGGCCCGACGAGCGGTAGACGTCGATGCGGAGGTCCTTGTCGGCGAGCTCCACCTCGACGTCCTCGGCCTCGGGGAGGACGGCGACCGTCACGGCGGAGGTGTGGATGCGGCCCTGCGTCTCGGTCACGGGGACGCGCTGGACGCGGTGCACCCCGCCCTCGAACTTGAGCCGGCTGTACGCGCCCTTCCCCTGCACGAGCGCGATCACCTCCTTGAAGCCGCCGAGCCCGGTCGGGCTCGACGAGAGCGCCTCGACGCGCCAGCCGTGGCGCTCGGCGTACCGCGTGTACATGCGGAACAGCTCCGCGGCGAAGAGGCCGGCCTCGTCGCCGCCCGTGCCGGCCCGGATCTCGAGCACGGTGTTCCGCTCGTCGTTCGGGTCCTTCGGGAGGAGGAGCTGCTTCAGCGTCGCGTCGAGCTCGACGAGGCGCGCCTCGAGCGCGGGGAGCTCGGCCCGCGCCAGCTCGCGGAGGTCCGGGTCCTTCTCGCGCGCGAGCTCGCGATGCTCCTCGACGTCCCGCGCGAGGCGCTGGCGCTCGCGCCAGCTCGCGACGGTCTCCTCGAGCTGCGATCGCTCGCGCGCCAGGCGCGCGAACTCGCGACGGTTCGCGATGACCGCGGGGTCCGCGACCGCGCGCTCCAGCTCCTCGTACCGCCGCTCGATCTCCGCGAGGCGCTCGAACATCGCGGGCGGCTCACCTCCACCCCTCGGACCCGGCGCGCGGGCGACCCGCGATCACGTCAGGACGGCGCGTCGCCGCTGCGCTTGAGCCCGTACTTTCGCTGGAACCGCTCGACGCGGCCGGCCGTGTCGACCAGCTTCTGCTTGCCCGTGAAGAACGGGTGACAGGCGGAGCAGATCTCGACGTGGATGGTCGGGACCGTGGAGCGAGTCTCGATGACGTTGCCGCAGGCACAGACGATGCTCGCCTTGTCGTACCGCGGATGAATTCCGTCCTTCATGAGAGAGGCCACCTTAACATCGGGGTGGGGGAGGCGCAACGCATCAGGGCACCGTGTAGTAGGACCCCAGGAGGATGAACATCTCGTCCTCCGTCGTGACGCCGCCCCGGAGCGGGCACGCGTCGCACACGCCGCCGCCCCCGCAGACCGAGGCATCCCCGGCGCACACGCGGCCCTCGTCCGGGCCGCCGAGGCACGCGGTCTCGGACACGTCGCACGGGCCCCCCGGGGCGAGGAAGAGCGGGGGCGACGGCGAGGTGGACCGGCGCTTCACGTCGCCAGGCGTCGTGAGTCCATTGTCGTAGAGCGCGCAGTACTTCACGGTCCGGCCGTCGACGGCGGCGCCGTCGACGGCGAGCGGCGGGTCGAAGTAGACCTGCGCGGGATCGCTGTACTGCGCCGTCACGAGATCCGGCTGGCGGTTCTCCGGAAGGCAGCTCGGACCCGGCGAGCATGGTGTGTTCGGCGGCTTCCACGCGCGGAAGAGTTTTCCACGCTTGTGCGTGTGCGAGCTCAGGTAGAAGAGCCGCGAGTGCTCCGGCAGCGTGTAGGTGTTGCAGTACTCGCGCTCCGTGAATGCCGGGACGTCCTGCACGAAGATCTGGTCCAGGTCGAAGATCGCCTGGACCGGGAACTGCCGGTCGCTCGCGCCGGCGAAGAAGAGGTTGAACCACTGACGGTTCTGCTCCGGCTGGTCGGTCGTGTTGAAGGCGTGCGAGTTCCACACGATGATGCCCTGGACGGGCAGCGTCGCGTAGACGCCGGCCGGGAACGCGTTCACGATGTGCGACTGCTGCGCCCCGCCGATCTGCGGCGAGTTCGCGGTGCCGCCGCCCGTGTCGAGCCCGTAGTCCGACGGCCCGTAGAAGATGCAGTTGACGGACTTCTGGACGCGGCCGCCGCAGCCGCTCTCCGCTCCGCAGTCGGCGCCATCAGGCGCGGGCACGCCGATCCCCTTCGGGTTGCACGGCGTGCCGTCCTTCGCCCCCCCGCGGCACGTGAACGGGCCGAAGGACGGATCCGTGATGTCCGCGGTGCCCTTGTAGGCGTGGATGATGCTGTGGTGTGAGTTCGGGTCCTGCGTGAGCTCCGACCTGTCGTAGAAGAAGCACTTCCTGCCCGCGCCCCAGTACGCGGGGCAGTCGGCCTGGAACTCCGCGGGGATCTGCGCGGAGAAGTCGTAGTACGTCGCGAAGCAGACCTCGTTCTCCCCGTGCGCCGGGATGGTCCACGGCGGCGCGAAGAGCTGCACGCCCTGGTCGGGCGCGGGCACGCCCGGCACGACGGGCGGCGGCGGGCCGCCCTGCGGCGGGCAGGCGTCGAGCATCGTATCGGCGTCGGGGACCGTACCGGTCTCGGGCGCGCCGGCGCGGATCCAGCGAGCGATCGCCTCCAGCTCGCCGTCCGAGATCGCCGGGGCGCCGCTCGGCATCGGCGTGCCGGGAACGCCGGCGAGGCCGCGCGTCTTCGCGGCGAGCTTCCGCCAGAGGAAGCTCTGCTGCTCGTCGCCGGGCTGGACGCGCGGCATGCCGCCGAGCGTCGACTGGACGTTCACCAGGTGCGCGTACGCGCCGTCGGGAAGGAGGTCGAGGCCGCCCTGGTTCGCGCCGCCGTGACAGAGCGCCGCCGTGCAGCCGTGGCCCGCGAAGACGACCTCCTGGATGCCGTGCCACGTGCCGTCGAACGGCCCCCGGCACGCGTTCGATCCGATGCGCCGGCAGTCGGACGTGCAGTCCGTCGTCGAGTCGCAGAACTCGCCCATGCCGGCGTCGACCCAGGCGTCGCCGCAGCGCGACTCGAGCCCCGCGAGCGAGCGCACTGCCCGCCCGATCCGCAGCGTACCCGTGAGCCGCCCGCAGTCGCGTGCGACGACCGCCTTGACGCGCACGTTGCGCGAGCCGTCGGCGCACGACGCCCAGCGCGCGACGACGCGTATGCCGCGCGGGGTCTTCGCCATCCGCGCCTGCACGGCCTGGCAGCGGTCGCCGAGCGCGAGCCGCCCGTCGGCGAGCACGACGAGCATGCGCCCGTCGTCGTCCGGAAAGAGCCGCGCCGCAAGAAACCGCCCGCTCCGGCACCGACCGCCCTCGTGGCGCTTCGCCATCGCCGGCGAGCAGATGGTCCCGAGGAGCAGGATCGCCCCGAGCAAGGCCAGACGTCGCATGGGCGCTCGACTTCGACCACAGCAATCCCCTCGGGGTCAATCCAAAGCATCCGGCCGAACCGAGGGCGGCCGTTACGAACGGCGACCGGGCGGCGGGGTCCCCCCGAGCGCCGCCTGTGAGGTCGCGAGCGCGGCCCTCGGTCCCAACCGCAGCTCCCGACGCGACCGAACCGGAGGCGA
>CAZLYE010000350.1:0-3813 GCA_964562865.1 uncultured Binatia bacterium (SeqCode)
GCTCGCTCAGGAAGCCGTACCCCGGGTGCACCGCGTCGCATCCGGTGTCCCGTGCCACGGCGAGCAGCTGATCCGCGTCGAGGTACGCGCGAGCGCCGCGACCGCTGAGCGCGCGGGCCTGGCCGACGTGGCGGACGTGGAGGCAGGCGGCGTCGTCCTCGGAGAAGACCCCGACGGTCGGGATCGCGAGCTCGGCCGCTGCACGCGCGATGCGGATCGCGATCTCCGCGCGGTTCGCGACGAGGAGGCGCGCGAGGGCCATTGCCGGCGTTCCTACACCAAGGCGCGTTCGCGGGCGAAGCGCGCGCCGGAGCCCGGTCACGTCTCGGCGGCGTTGACCGCCGGGGCAGTCCGGCGTACCCGGGCGAGGTGCGCCTGAAGAAGGTGGTCGCGAGGCTCGTCGGCCGGGAGCGCGTCTGCCGCGTCGGGACCTCGCGTCCCGGCGGCGTGCCGCACGTCGTACCGGTGTGCCACGTGGTGGCGGACGACGAGGTCTACTTCGCGTCGGAGCGTGGTGCCAGGAAGGTGAAGAACCTGCGCGCGAACCCGCAGGCGGCGCTGACGGTCGGCGCTGGGAGCGCCACGCTTCTCACGCGCGGAGGCGTGCGCTATGGCTCCCGACGCGACCATGGCGGAGCCCGTGCGCATCATCGGCAGCTACCTCTCGCCGTACGTGCGCAAGGTGCTCGTCTGCCTGCACCTGAAGGGCCTCCGCTACGAGATCGACCCGATCGTGCCGTTCCTGGGCGACGACCGCTTCTCACAGCTGAGCCCGCTCCGCCGCATCCCCGTGCTGCAGGACGACCGGGTGACGCTCGCGGACTCGTCCGTCATCTGTGAGTACCTCGAGGACCGACACCCGGAACCCGCGCTCTACCCGTGCGACGTGGCGACGCGGGCCCGCGCCCGCTGGCTCGAGGAGTTCGCCGACACGCGGATGGGCGAGGTCTTCATCTGGCGTCTCTTCAACCAGGTCGCGATCCGGCCGTTCGTGTGGGGCGAGCAGACCGACGAGGCCCTGCTGCGGAAGACGCTCGCCGAGGACGTCCCGCAGGTCCTCGACTACCTCGAGCGCGAGCTGCCGCCGGCGGGCTTCCTCTTCGGCGGCGCGTCCGTGGCCGACGTCGCGATCGCGTGCTTCTTCCGCAACGCGGCGCTCGCGCGCTTCTCGGTCGACGCGGCCCGCTGGCCGGTCACGGCGGCCTTCGTCGAGCGTGTGCTCGGGCTCGAGGCGTTCGTCGGTCTGCGGGCATTCGAGGAGCGGCTCATCCGGACGCCGATCGCGCGCCACCGTGCCGTGCTCGTGGAGATGGGGGCGCCGCTCACGCAGGAGACCTGCGGGACGGTGACCCCCCGCCGCGGCATCATGCAGATCTGATCGCGCGCCCGCGGGAGCGACGCGAATTTGACGCTGGCGGCGTCATGGAGTCGGCCGTGCCGCATGCGTCCCCCGCCCGGTCGGGTCCGGCGGCCGTGTCGAGCGGCATGGGTCTTGCGAGGTTCGGGGCGCGCTTCCATGGGAGACGTCGGCTTCGAGCAACGGCCGGGTCGGGCGGTGGAGTCCCTCACCCTGGAGGCGGCGCTCGCCCGGCTCGGCAAGCTCGAGCGCGAGCGGCGGGTGGGGGACGCCCTCCTGCAGGTCGAGAGCCTCGACGTGCACACGGTCGTCGAGAGCATCTGCCGGCTCACCGTGGAGCTCATGCCGTGCGACCGGGCGACCGTCTACCTCTACAGCACCCGCGCGAAGGGTTTTCTCCCCGTCGGCGACTGCGGCACGCCGGCGCACATCGTCCAGCGCTTCGTGCAGAAGCAGTACTTCGGCCAGAGCCGGGCCGGCGGCGACCGGGCCGCCATCCCGTTCCGCGACGAGCTGACCGCCGGCCGCTTCGGCTACACGACGCGCGACGAGGCGAGTCCCCAGATGCGCGAGCTGCTCGACGAGCTCGAGCAGTACGCGATGTGCCTCATCCCGCTCCGCTCGACGACGCGCGGCGCGATCTTCGTGAGCCTGGATGAGCCGCCGGGCTTCGACGACACCGCGTTCAAGATCCTCGAGGGCGTCGCGCGCCAGGCGTCCAACCTGGTCGACCACGCGCGCGTGCTCCAGAACATCCAGCACGCCGCGCGGGTGCGTGCGGGGCTAGCCGCGCTCGCGGCGGCCGTGAACCTGGAGACGGACCCGGTGCGGATCGCGCGGCTGGTGGGCGCCGAGAGCGCGAGCCTGTTCCGGCTCGACGTGGCGGCCGTCCTCCTCCCGGAACGCGACGGTCTCGTGATCCTCGGCGCGCACGGCACCTCCGCGGAGGGGCAGCACGTCCCGCTCGGTGACGACACCGCGGTCCTGGCGCGAGCCTTCCGGGACGGGGCGATGGCGTTCCAGAACGCGCTCGCCGAGACGCCGATGGCCGAGGGAACGCTCTGTCGCGACCTCGGGCTCAAGTCGGTTCTGGCGCTGCCGCTGGTCGGCCGGCAGGGCACCATCGGCTGCCTCCTCCTCGGACACACGGAGCGACGCAACGGCTTCAGCCAGCAGATCGCCGACGAGACGCACGCGCTCGGACCGATCGTCAGCGCCGCGCTCGAGCGCGCCGCCCTCTTCCGCGCGGTGGAGCGGAGCGAGGAACACTTCCGTTCGCTCATCGAGAACGCCTCGGACCTGATCGCGATCGTCGGGCCCGACTGGACGTTCCGCTACCAGAGCCCGTCGATCGAGCGGATGCTCGGCTACGGCCGCGACGAGCTGATCGGGCAGCCGATCTGGACGGTCATCCATCCCGACGACCGTTTCGCGATGGGCCAGATGTTCCAGGCGGTTCTCGAGCGCCTGGCGCCCCGCGGTGGACGGGAAGGCCGCTTCCGGCACAAGGACGGGAGCTGGCGCGTGCTCGAGGGCGTCGGCACGCGGATGGCCGGGCCCGAGGGCACGCACGTCGTCGTGCTCAACTCGCGCGACGTCACGGAACGCAAGCGCGCCGAGGCGCGCGAGGCGGGCCAGAAACACGTGCTGGAGCTCCTCGCTCGCGGCGGGACGCTCGAGGAGGTGCTGAACGCGCTCGTCGACTCCATCGACGAGGACCTCCGGAGCGTCGGCGCCGTGCTCGTGCCCGCGGACGAGGAGGGCGTGCTGCAGCCGCTCGCCGCGCGCCGGCTGCCGGCGGCGCTGCGCGACGCGCTCCAGGGGACGCGGATCGCGGCGCAGGGGAGCCCGTGCGGCATGGCCGCGTACCGGCGCCAGGGGATGGTGGTCGAGGATCTGGCAGCGGACGCGTCCCGGGTGTCGGACTCCGCGGCGGCCGCCGCGAGCGGGCTCGCGAGCTGCTGGGCCGAGCCGGTGCTGTCGGCCTCCGGCGACGTCCTCGGGGTGCTCGTGCTCTATCACCCGAGCCGCCGGACGCCGATGCCGGAGGAGCGCGGGGTGATCGCCGCCGCGGCCCACCTGGCGGGCATCGCCATCGAGCGGAAGCGCGCGGAGTACGAGCTCGCGAAGGCACGCGACGAGGCCGTGACAGCGGCCCGCCTCAAGTCCGAGTTCGTGGCCAACATGTCACACGAGATCCGCACGCCGATGAACGGCGTCATCGGGATGGCCGACCTGCTCTCCGAGTCGCCGCTCGACGCCGACCAACGCGACTTCGTCAGCACCATCCGCACGTCCGCCGAGGCCCTGCTGACCGTCATCAACGACATCCTGGACGTCTCGAAGATCGAGGCGGGGAAGATGACGATCGAGCACATCCCCTTCAACCTCCGTGACGTGATGGAGGAGGTGGCGGATCTCCTCGCTCCGCGCGCCTTCGCGAAGGACCTGGAGCT
>CAZLYE010000351.1:0-3048 GCA_964562865.1 uncultured Binatia bacterium (SeqCode)
CTCCCTCTGCGGGGAGGCCGAGGCCCGCGTGCGGACGCTCGTCGCCGAGCGCGACAAGCTGGTGGTGACGATCGCCGAGGCGGACGCGACCCTCTCCACGGGTGGTGCAGCCGAGCGCGCGGCGCGGGAGCGCCTCGAAGCACTCCGCGACGAGCGCACCGGCTTCGAGATCACGATGACCGAGCGGCGGCTGGCGCTCGAGCATCTCGCGGCCCAGCTGGCGGAGCGCTACGCCGCAGGTCCGGAGGTGCTGGACGAGGTCCCGGACGACGAGGACGGCCGCGACGAGGAGCGAGCGGCCCGGGCGGAGGCACTCCGCGCGCGGCTCGTTCAGCTGGGCGACGTGAACCCGGCCGCCATGGGCGAGCTCGAGGAGCTGCGCGGACGGCACGAGTTCCTGGTCGGGCAGCGGGCCGACCTCGAGCGCTCCCTCGAGGATCTCCGGCGGACGATCACGCGGCTCATCCGGACGTCGCGCGAGCGCTTCGAGGAGACGTTCGCTGCCGCGAACGAGAAGCTCGCGGAGATCTTCCCGAAGCTCTTCCCCGGCGGGCGTGCCTGCCTCGATCTGACGGAGCCGGAGGAGGGCGGCGAGCCCGGTGTCGAGATCGTGGTCCAGCCGGCCGGCAAGAAGCTGCAGTCGCTGAGCCTGCTCTCCGGTGGCGAGAAGGCGCTCACGGCGGTCGCCCTGATCCTCTCTCTCTTCCTGATCCGCCCGACGCCGTTCTGCCTCCTCGACGAGGTGGACGCGCCGCTCGACGAGGCGAACATCGGCCGCTTCAATCAGCTCGTCCGCGACATGGCGTCCGGGTCACAATTCGTTCTCATCACGCACAATCGGCGCACCATGGAGGCGGCCGATACCCTCTACGGCATCACGATGGAGCAGGCCGGGGTGTCGAAGGTCGTGTCCGTGAGGCTCCGCGCCGCGGCCTGAGCGGCGTCACGCATCCGATGGACTCACCGTGGGTCGTCGTCCTCGCGGTGGGGATCGTCCTCCTCGTCGTCGCCGCGTTCGCGGTGTGGGTGCGCCGCCGGCGCACCGTGCAGGCTCCGGCCGTGGCGGCGCCGCGGCCGGCCGCCGCGAGTCTCCGCGGCGGGTTGCTCGCGAGCCGGCGACGACTCGCCGGACAGCTGGAGGCGATCCTCGGACGCGGCGGGGACGTGGCGCGCGTGCTGCCGGAGCTGGAGGAGGCGCTCGTGTCCGCGGACGTCGGAGTCCGCGTCTCCGGGGAGCTGATCGCGCGTGTCCGGACACGGATCGGTTCGGGCGCAAGTCCGGCGGACGTCCGGCGGGCGCTCAAGGAGGAGGTCGAGGGGGCGCTCCGCGGTGACGCCGCCCCGCAGCCGGCGACCCGGCCCTGGGTCGTCCTGGTCACCGGCGTGAACGGAGTCGGGAAGACGACGACGATCGGCAAGCTCGCCGCGCTCCATGCCGCGGCGGGCCGGAAGGTCCTGCTCGTCGCCGCGGACACGTTCCGTGCGGCGGCAATCGAGCAGCTCTCGGTCTGGGCGTCACGGACCGGTGCCGAGCTCGTGCGCCAGGCGCCCGGAGCAAACCCAGCGGCCGTCGTCTTCGACGGCATGAAGGCCGCGCTGGCGCGCGGGGTGGACGTCGTTATCGTGGACACCGCAGGCCGCTTGCACACGCGGTCGAACCTGATGGACGAGCTGCGGAAGGTGCAGCGCGTCGCGGCACGCGAGGTCCCCGGCGCTCCGCACGAGACACTGCTCGTGCTCGATGCCACGACGGGGCAGAACGCGCTCGCGCAGGCGCGCACGTTTGCGGAGGCGATCGGCGTGACGGGCATCGTCCTCACCAAGCTCGACGGTACGGCTCGGGGAGGCGCCGCGATCGGCGTTCGCCGTGAGGTCGGCGCGCCGATCCGCTACGTCGGGGTCGGCGAGGGAGTGGCCGACCTCCGCCCATTTGACGCGCGCGAGTTCGCAGACGCGCTGCTCGAGGGCGACGAGGTCGCCTCCTCTGCGAAGGCCCGTTCTGCTTGACACCGGGTTCGCGTGCGCACTAGACAGTCGGCCAGCCGTGCGACATCGGCGGTCATGAGCCGCGAAACGGTAGAGGCCCTCGAGCTTCACAGCGAGCGGGAGGCGCTGGCCACCCGGCTCGCGACGGTCGAACGGGCCTACGCCGACCTCCTGCAGAGGGTCCGTCGGTACGAGCGGGAGCGGGCCGAGATCAAGGCACGGCTGGAGCGGATCCTCGCGCGAATCGGCGGGCGGGACGCCGCCGACCTCCGGTAGGCTGGCGCGTACCTGCGGCGCGCCGCACCGTCTCGCGCGTTGCACATCGTGCACGAGTTGCATAAAGTGCGCCACGTTTCGTCGGCTCGTACCGATCGGGGCTACAGCGAGCCCCTGTTGCCGTGAAGGAGTCCTACCAACCAAGAGATGCAACTCTGACTGAGCTCCCGACGGAGCTCACCGACGTGCAGGGAGACGGGGTGGGGTGGTTCCTCGGATTCGAATGAAGCTGGCCAACGACCGCTGTCAGTCGATACACGTGATCTCGCCGGGCCGCGCGGGGGTGCAGGCTCCGGCTTCGCCACTCGAAGGCCCGAACTAGAGTCGTCCGCCGGCACCCGACCGTTTCCCCTGCCGTGAGTTGCTGCACGAGGCAGCGATGGGGGAAGCGTACGCGCACGACAAGCGTCTCATCAGGGACCGGCTGGAGGCGCAGCGTCGTCGACTCACGCGGGCGGACGTCGTGCGCCTCTCGGCGACCGCGTGTGCGCGTGTGCTCGAGCTTCCGGCGTTCGCGGCCGCCGAGCACGTCGTCGCGTATGCGGCGATCGGGAACGAGCTCGACCCAGCCGCCATCGCCGACGCGAGCCGAGCCGCGGGAAGGCCGGTCTACTACCCGCAGGCGGGGGACGAGGTGCCGGAGTTCCTCCGCGAGGCGGGGCGCCGGGAGACGCCCCCGGCGACGGACGGGGTCCTCTTCCTGGTGCCCGCCGTCGCCTTCGATCTGCGCGGGGTCCGGCTTGGTCGCGGGCGGGGGTGGTACGATCGTGCGCTTGCCCGGTATCC
>CAZLYE010000352.1:0-12601 GCA_964562865.1 uncultured Binatia bacterium (SeqCode)
CGAGCTCGAAGCCGCGATCAAGCGGTACCTCGCGGTCACCAACGAGAGCCCGAAACCGTTCGTGTGGACCAAGACCGCCGATGAAATCCTCGAATCAGTCGCCCGGTTTTGTCGGCGAACTTCGGACTCGGGACACTAGGAAGGGAATATCGGCTCAAAATCCTGTCGTTCGCCGAGGTGGTACGCTACCAGGCGGCGGCAATCGATCGTGCCTTCGCCTTCACGGACGCGATGCAACTCCTGATCATGATCGTGACCGTCGCCGGCATCTTCGACCTTCTCGTCGCTGCCATCGTGGAACGTAGGCGCGAGCTCTCTCTGTGGCAGGTCATCGGAGCGGATCGGCGCGCCGTCCGGCGCTCGGTCGTCATCGAGTCCGCCACCGTGGGCGCGCTCGGAACTGCACTCGGCGTGGTCGTCGGGCTGATCACGGCATGGATATGGGTACGGTTCAATTTTCCATATCTCTTGGGTTTCACACTCGACTTCCATTTCGCCGCCGTGTCGACGCTGTACTACGTGGTGCTCGCGATGGTGATGACGACGATCGCCGGCTATGGCGCTGCGTACTATGCGACCAGGCAGCCGCTCCTCGAGAACCTGAGGCGCTAGGCACTGGACGATGCGACTCGTCACCCTCAACCACGCCGTCCCCTCGCGCTTGGTCACCAACGACGCGGTTCGCGACAGCCTCCGGGAGAGTAACAAGGCGCGCTTCTCCCCCAGCGAGCTCGCGCTGATGGACCGTCGTGTCGGACATCTCTTCGAAGCTGCCGGGACACGGACACGATACCGACTGAACAACGGAGAACGAGCGATCGACTTCGCCCTGAAAGCGGGTCGCGAGGCGCTCGAAGGCGCGGGCGTCAGCCCTGGCGACGTCGACTTCGCGATCTGGGCCGGGGTGGGCCGTGGCTGGATCGAGCCGTCCATGGCGAGCGTCGTCCAATGGCAGCTCGGCCTCGTGAACGCCACCTGCTTCGACGTCGTGGACGCATGCGCCGGCTGGCTGCGGGCGCTCCACGTCGCTCACACGTTCATCCGCAGCGGGACGTACCGGCGCGGCCTGATCGTCAACTGCGAATGCGGCTTCGTGATGTACGACGACTTCACGTTGCAGCGGATCGAGGACCTGGATCACCGTGCCGCGGCCTGGACGATCGGGGAGGCCGCGACGGCGACCGTCGTCGACGATCAGAACGCCGACGATGACTACTATTTCGTGTTCCGGAACTACGGCGAGGACTTCCGCCTGTGCATGTTCCCGATCGCACCGTTCGAGGACTTCTGGGTCGGCGCTCAGGACCCACGCTACGCGCCGATGCGCCTCTTCGTGCAATCGAGTGAGCTGCTGACCGCGACGGCCAGAAGGCTCATCGAGGTCTTCTCCCTCGATCCCCATCTGCGGAACGTAATGTTCGATGTCGGCTTCGGCCACGAAGCCAGCATCAAGGTGAACCGCATCCTCGCCACCAAGCTCGGGCTTCCCTACGAGCGGTACGTCTCGACCCATGCCGACTTCGGCAACACGGTGTCGGCGACCGTCCCTCTCGGGATGAGCCTCGCGCTCCGCGACGGGCGACTGAAGCGAGGGGACACGGTGCTGGTGCTCATGGGCGCGTCCGGCGTGACGGTGGGAGTGGCGACCTTCACGTTCTGATGACGCCCAAACGTCTGACACAAGCGATTTTCCACCCGACGTTGACCCCGCGCCGGACGGCAGAGTAGACCCCGCCCACGCAACTCCGGCGCGCCTCGCTGATCCCACTCGCGGCCCTCCTCGCCCCGATCCTCCTCCCTATCCCGACGGCCGCGCGCACCCACCCCTCCGACACGCCCGTCCAGTCCACCTCCCCGTGGCCCGAGATGCGCCACGACCGCCGCAACACCGGCCAGAGCCCCATCGTCGCCCGCTACCACAACGACCGCCCCTGGGCCTTCCGCACCGGCAAGGGCATCTTCAGCACCGCGATCATCGGCGGTGACGGCACCCTCTACGTCGGCTCCGCTGACACCTGGTTCTACGCGATCGCGCCCGACGGCCACCGCCGCTGGCGCTTCAAGACCGGCAACATCATCGACTCCGCGGCCGTGATCGGCCGCTACGACGCAGACCTCCACACGAGCCCCATCACCTTCGGCTCCGGCGACGAGTACCTCTACCAGCTCCGCACCGACGCCCGTCCCCTCCCCCGCGACCGGCGCATCATCTGGAGGTACCGCGCCACCGAGCGCTGCACCACCGGCCAGGCCGTCGACTGGTGGGAGGGGAACGTCGAGCTCGGCCTCGACGGCACGCTCTTCGCGGGCAACACCGGCGGCTGCGCGTACGCGATCGCGCGCGACGGGACGCTCCGCTGGACCTACGCCACCGGCAACTCCGTCTGGACCGACGCCGCGCGCGGCGACGACAGCACCACCTACTGGGGGTCGCTCGACCGCGCCGTCCACGCGGTCGACGCGAGCGGCCACCAGCTCTGGCAGGCGGGGACGCTCGGGTTCGTCGTCTCCTCGCCCGCGCTCGCGCGCGACGGCACGCTCTACGTCGGGTCGTTCGACGGGAAGCTCCACGCGCTCGATGCGCGGACGGGGCACGAGAAGTGGGCCTTCCCGACCGGCGACCACGTCTACAGCTCGCCCGCGCTCGCCGAGGAAGCCGTGGGCACCACCACCGCGATCTACTTCGGCTCGGCCGACGGGTCCGTGTACGCGCTCGATCCGGCGGGCATGCTCCGCTGGCGGTACGAGACGGGCGACACGGTGCGCTCCTCACCGGCGCTCGGCCGCGCCTCGGGGGCGAACGTCCTCTACGTCGGTTCCGCGAACGGCACGCTCTACGCGCTCGACGCCGACACCGGCCGCCGCCGCTGGTCCTTCGACACGACGTCGGCCGACCCGGTCCTCCGCGACCGGAACGACCTGAACGCGTCGCCGTCGCTCGGGCGGACCGGCGTCTACATCGGGAGCGAGAGCGGCTTCCTCTGGTACGTCCCGTACGACTACTGCCTCCATCGCCAGGACCGGCGCTGCGACACGCATCCCGGGCAGGCGTTCCCCGCCGACCTGAACCGCGTCCTTCCGGTGACGGCGGGCGGGAGCACGGAGCTCGACGGCGTGAAGGCGCCGCTCTCGGCCGCCGCGATCGTGCCCACGCGCCTCGTCGTCCGCGCCGGCGACCGGTCCGTCGACGCGTCGATCGTGCCGGCCCCAGGCCTCGTCACGACGCAGCCCGCGTTCGACTTCAGCGCGCAGCTCTCCGGCGACGGGCACTACGTCTTCGTCGTGCCGGACGGCTTCCTCGAGCCCGACCGGGACTACGTGGTCTCCGTCGCCGGCGACTACACGTCCACGGGGCTCCCGGCGTCACTCGTCCCGCCGAGCACGCCGCCGTCGGGGACGTTCGCCGATTCGGTCGCGTTCCACACCGCCCGGGTGCGCGGCCCGCTCCCGCTCCACGCACGAGCCGACGAGGTGAGCGCGTTCATCCTCACGCGCCTCGCCTCGCCGCTCCCGCCGTTCGTCCCGAGCGTCAACCAGATCGGCTTCGACAGCTACGACTGGATCGTCGGCACACTCGACGTCTCGCCGCCGGACGCGCGCGAGGGCTCGCTCCTCCTCTGGGTGGTCGGCGCGCGCCGCGGCAGGGAAGGCGTCCAGGTGGCGGACCCCTCGAGCGCGTTCGCCTTCCCGCTCGCCGGCCGCTTCCGCGACGACTCGGTGATCCTCTCCGACCGCGGGCTCGACCTCACCTTCAGCTTCGGCGAGGTGCCCTTCACGCGCATCGACTTCCGCGGGCAGCTGTCGTCCCGCCTCCGCATGCATCCGGGCGCGAACCTGTACGCCGAGGTCGTGTGCGCCGACGTCCCGTTCTACGGCCCCTTCCTCGTGCCCCTCACGCGCCTCTGCAACGCGGAGGGCAAGCTCGTCGCGAGCGGCACGTTCATCACGCGGGCCTACTCGCCGCACGGACCCGCGAACCGGCGGCCGGCCGGGCTCCGCGTGACCGGCGTCCGGCTCGAGCGGCCGGGCGCGACGGACGGTGCCGTCGTCGCGACCCTCGCGCGCTCGGGCGGCGCGCCGTACCGGGCGAGCGAGCACGTCACGTCGATCCTGCTCGTGGACGGCGCGACCGGCACGCCGGTCGTGCTCGACTACAAGGGCGAGACCACGGTCGCGTCCGACGCGGCCGGCGACGTGTCGCAGGTGACGCTCCGCCTCGCCGCCGGGACGGTGCTCCGGGACGTCGTGACCGCGTACGTGATCGCGGACGTGTTTCCGCTCCACCGACAGTCGTTCCCGTAGACCCCTTCAAGTCGCCGCCGGCGCGGGCCGATAGTGAAGGTGGCCCGATGGAGCCGGCGCTGCAGCGTCCCCTCGATCATCCGGCGGAGCGCCTGGCGGGCCTCAGCGCGCGGCGCGAGCGGCTCTGGGGCGTCGCCGGTGGGCTCGTCGGCGGACTCGCCGGCGTGGGGAGCCTCCTCGTCGCGTGGGCGGTCGAGGGCGCGCCGCTCCGCGAGCTCGCGGGCTCGCCCTATCCACCGTTCTTCACGCGCCGGACGATGCTCGCGATCGACTACTACTTCGCGGGCCTCGTGGTCGTCGGCCTCGCGTTCCTCGTCGGCGCACTGGTGACGCTCCGCACGAGCCGCTATCCCCGGACCGACGGCAGCGGCGCCGCACTCATCGGGACGATCCTCTGCGGGCTCGGCGGCGTCGTCCTGTTCCTCTGCCTCTGGGCCGCGCTGCACGGCTGAGCGCTACGCCGACGGCGGCGCGAGCTGCACCAGGAACGGGTAGCGCGTCACCTCGACGTACCCCATGCGCCGGTAGACCGGCTCGCCCATGACCGACGCCTGGAGCGCGGCCATGCGCCCGCCGAGGTCGAAGCCCGCGTTGCCCGCGGCGCGCGTGCAGAGCTCCGCGAGGCCCCGGCCGCGCGCGTCGGGAATCGTGCCGACCCAGTAGACCCCGGCGACGCCGTGCGTGACGACCGTCATCGCGCCGGCCGCGGGCGTGCCGTCGAGCAGCGCGAGGAACGTGACGATGTGCGGCGCGCGGAGGACCTCGAGCCGGCCGATGCAGGTCGGCGCGACGTCGGGCGGCATGCCGTACGTCGCGTAGGCCGCGCCCATCACGTCGCCGAAGGCCGCGGCGTCGGCGGCGGTCGCGACGCGGCGGAGCGTGACGCTCGCCGGCGGGCTCGCATCCGCGAGGCGGTGATCGAGGACCATGCCGGGCAGGTCACCCATCGCGACCAGGCCGGCGTCCTCGGCCGCGGCGCGGAAGTCGGCGTCTGCGTGCGCCCTGACGTGGACCGTGTAGCCGCGCCCGTGGCGCGCGAAGAAGTCGCGCGCACGCCCGAGGACGGCAGCCGGCGGGAGTCGCGTGTCGGTCCGGAAGGCGCCGTTCACGAGGACCGGCAACATGTGCGCGCCCGTGTAGAGCATGAGGCCGTCCTGGTCCTGCACCACGCCGCCGGAGCGGCGCGCGAGGTCGCGGAGCGCCTCGGCGTAGTTCAGGTCGGACAGCTCACGCAGCTCGGCGGTGGTCATGGCGTGCGCTCCGCGGTGAAGAGCTGCACCGGCTCCTCGAAGCCCTTCAGCATCCGGCGGCCCGCCGGCGCGAAGCGGAACCCTGCCGCCTGCGTCGCGACCGCCTCGGTCACCAGCACCTCGCGCGGGACGGCGATCTCCGCCATGCGGGCCGCCAGGTTCACGACCGGGCCGTAGTAGTCGCCGCCGCGGACGAGGACGTCGCCCGCCGCGATGCCCCCGCGCGGCGTGACCGACGTGCCCGCGACGAAGCGGTCGATCAGCCCGAGCGCGATCTCGCAGGCCGCCGCCGCGCTCTGCGCGACGAACATCACCTCGTCGCCGACGAACTTGACGACGCGGCCGTCGTGCAGCCCGACGACGTCGTGTGCGGTCTCCTCGAACCGCTCGACGATCCCGGCGAGCGCACGCGGCTCCACCTGGCGCGCGAGGGTCGTGAAGCCGACGAGGTCGACGAAGCCGACCGTGACCCGTGCGAGGTCGACGGAGCCGTCGGGCTGGAGCCGGCGGAGGCGCCGGCCCGCAACGGTCATGTGTCCCTTGAAGAACTGCGCGACGGCCTCCGAGAGCGGCGCGACGGTCTGGATGGCGCTCACGCGGGCCTCCGCGATCGCGACCTCGCTGCCGCCGCTCGCCCGGATCGGTCCCTCGAGGTTCACGAGCGCGACGGAGATCGCAGCCTCCGCCATCCGCGCGAGCGACGCGCCGAGCACCTGGATGAACCGTCGCACCGCGTCCCGGCCGAAGACCTCCTCGCTCCGCAGGATGAATGCCAGGCTGCGCGCGTCCTCCACGCTGAGGGCGGGATCATCCGGATCGAGCGGCGGGAGCCCCACCGCGAACCGCACCGCCTGGATCCGCTCGGCCGGCATGCCGCTCCGGGCGGAGACCTCGGTGAGCGTCAGCCCCGCTTCGCTCGCGCGCACCAGCTCCGGGACGAGGTCGCCGAGCGACCCCGCGCGCGCCGCGCGGACCATCTGCGGGACCGTCGCGCCGTGGTCGACGAGCCACTGGAGGAACACGAGCCGGTCGGCCGCGTCGGGGGCGGCGGCGGCGTAGAGACCGGCGGCCTCGAGCTCGGCGACGGGGATCGGCACCGGCGAGCACTATGCCGGGGATCGCCGGGCGGTGGTAGCGTGGCCTCGCCCGGGCCCCGGGTGGAGCATCTCGTCGCGGTGCGGACGGGACGCGGGCGGCGTTGACTGCTCGCGGAGAGTCGAGGACGATCGCATCCGCATGGGACGTCGACTCGCACACGCTGCAGCAATCGCGCTGTGGCTCGCCGCCGCCACACCCGCCACCGCCGCCGACTCGATCGGCTGGAACCGGCGCGAGGGCCGCGTCGACGCTGACGTCCAGTCGTGGCCGCTGTCGCGCACGCTGCAGGCGATCCGCTCGGCGACGGGATGGCAGATCTACGTCGAGCCCGACACCGAGCACACCACCACGGTGCAGTTCCGCGGGCTCGAGCCGGCCGAGGCGCTCCGCCGCCTCCTCGGCGACCTCAACTTCGCGCTCCTGCCCCAGGTGGACGGGCCGTCGAAGCTCTTCGTCTATCGCCACTCGGTGGGTGCGGCGACGCAGGCGGTGGCGGCGACCCCGCGGCGAAAGCCCAAGGCGATCCGGAACGAGCTCCTGGTGACGGTGAAGGCGTCGGGCCACCTGCCGCCGGCGCTCGAGGGGCACGTGGTGGCACGCCTCGACGCCGCGGGCGCCTACCGCCTCCGGTTCGACGACGAGCGGGCGGCGCAGAAGGCGCGGGCGGAGCTCGAGCACGACGGCGACGTGGCGTCGATCGAGACGAACGTCGAGATCGCGCCGCCGGCCGTCCTCGAGCCGCTGTCGATCAGCTCGCCGGCGCCGCTCGGCCTCGTGCCCGACGTGTCGCCGTCGTCGGACAAGGTGGTGATCGGGCTCGTCGACGGGGCGGTCCAGCGCGACGCGCCGATGCTCGCGGGCTTCCTCCAGCCGAGCATCGAGCTCGTCGGCGACTACCAGCCGCCCGCGGGCCAGATCACGCACGGCACCGCCATGGCGCAGACGATCCTCGACGGCGTCGCGCTCGCGCTCGAGGGACGCGCCGACGCGAGCAGCGCGGTCCCCGTCTCGATCCTCCCGATCGACGTCTACGCGGGCTCCGAGACGACCAACACCTTCGACGTCGCGCGCGGCATCTACGAGGCGCTCACGAACCATGCGAACGTCGTCAATCTCAGCCTCGCCGGCGACAGCGACAGCGCGCTCCTCGGACAACTCATCGCGCTCGCGACCGACCACGGCGTCCTCGTCCTCGCAGCGGCGGGGAATACGCCCGGGACGGCCCCGATGTACCCGGCGGCCGACCCGGGCGTGATCGCCGTCACGGCCGCCGACCCGAGCGGCGGTGTGGCGCCGTGGGCGGACCGCGGAGCCTTCGTCAACGCGATGGCGCCGGGGATGAACGTCGTCTACCTCGGCGACACCGCGTGGCTCGGGACCGGGACGTCGTTCTCGACGGGTTGGGTGAGCGGATGGGCGGCCGGGTTCATGGCGAACGCGGGGCCATCGTCGTCGTCGACGGCGCGCCAGCAGACGTTGATGCGCTGGGCCCTCCCGTGAACGCCCGGCGCGACGGCGCACGGCTGGCGCTCGTCGCCGTCCTGGCCGTCGCCTGTGTCGCCCGGCCCGCCGGAGCGGGCGCGCCACGCGACGGGGACGTCTTCGTGAACCCCGGCGGCGCGCGCTCGTGGCCGGGGCCGGGCGTCACCCTCCCCTTCTTTGCGCGGAAGGCGTGGACCTCGCTCGTCGGCAGGGACGGCGCGGCCCCGCGCATCCCGTACGACCGCGCCGCGCTCCTCGCGAATCCGAGCATCACCTGGATCGGGCACTCGACGTTCCTCGTCCGCATGGACGGCGTCACGTTCCTCACCGACCCGATGTTCTCCGAGCGCGCGAGTCCCGTCTCGTTCGCCGGGCCGCGGCGGCTCGTGCCGCCCGGCGTCCCGCTCGAGGAGCTGCCCCGGGTCGACTTCGTGACGCTCTCGCACGACCACTACGACCACACCGACCTTCCCTCGATCGCGGCGCTCGCGCGGCGCGGCGCCCGCTTCGTCGCCGGCCTCGGAATGGGGGACCTCGTACGCGAGGCCGGCGGCGAGGTGGTGGAGCTCGACTGGGGCGGGAGCGTCACGATGGGCCCCGTCCGCGTGTACTGCGTGCCCGCGCAGCACTTCTCCGGACGCTCGCTCGGGGGGCGAGGACGGCGCCTCTGGGCGGGCTGGGTGGTCGAGGGGCCGACCCGGCGCTTCTACCACGCGGGCGACACGGGATACTTCGCCGGCTTCGGCGCGCTCCGGGACCAGTTCGGGAGGATCGACCTCGCGGCGCTCCCGATCGGCGCCTACGCGCCGCGCGCAATGATGCGCTTCGTCCACCTCGATCCCGACGACGCGGTGCAGGCGGCGCTCGACCTCGACGCGAGCCACGTGGTGGGCATGCACTGGGGGACGTTCGATCTGACCGACGAGGCGCCCGACGAGCCCCCGCGCCGGTTCCGCGCCGCGGCGAACGCGGCCGGCCTCGGGCCGGACCGGGTGTGGGTGCTCGCCGTCGGCGAGACGCGGCGCTGGTGATCGACCGGGACGCCTTTCGCCGGGTCGTCTCCTTTTGTTAGGTTTCGCTCGCATGCCGGGCGACCCGACTTCGCGACGGAGATGGACGCGCGCGGTCGCCGCGATCGGCGTCGTCGCGGCCGCCGCGCTCGGCATCCGCGCGCTCGAGGGGCACGCGCGGGGCGTCGATCCCGAGCGGCCCGTCGACCTCGCGACGGTCGACGCGGCGATCCCTGACGACACCGTGCTCCGCGAGCAGCTCCAGAAGGCCATCGACCTCCGCCGCCGCGAGTTCTTCGACCGCGTGCTCGACGCCCGTGATCCCGGCGAGCTGGTCGAGCACGCGACGCTCACCGACGCGGCGCTCGATCGTCACAATCTCGGGGCCGACGGGCTCTTCGTCGTCGGCGACGAGCTGTTCGGCTATCTCTTCCGCCCCGAGAACGGCTGGGGCAGCGGGGGGGCGGACCGGAAGGCGATCGACTACACGCCGAGTCCGCGGCGGATCCACCAGGGTGCGGCCGGAGGGCCCGACGCCTTCGGATGCTTCAGCTGTCATTCGAAGGGCGGACCCGACGGCGCCGGCACGCAGACGCAGAACGCGTTCCTGCGGGGCGACGGCGAGCGGACCGCCGGCGCGGATCAGCGGAACGCGCCGCATCTCCTCGGCGTCGGCCCGATCGCGTGCCTCGCGCGCGAGATGAGCGCGGAGCTGCAGGCGGAGGCGGCGGCCGCGCGCGAGCGGGCGAAGGCGGAGGGACGCCGCGTCGAGCAGGCCCTCACGACCAAGGGCGTCTCGTTCGGTCGCATCGCCGCCGACGCGGACGGCACGCTCGACTCCGGCGCGGTGGAAGGCGTGAACCCGGACCTGACGATCCGTCCCTTCGGCTGGAAGGGGCATCAGGCCACACTCCGGGACATGGCCGAGGAGTCCCTCCACATCCATCAGGGCCTCCTCTCGAAGCGCATCCAGCTGGCGGTGCGCGACGGCACGCTCGACCCGGCGCCGTACGGGAAGGGGCCGTGGTGGGACGTGGACGAGGACGGCGTCTCGCTCGAGATCGACGCCGGGATGCTGACGACCGTCGTCGGCTACCTCGCACAGCTCGAGGTCCCGGTGATCCGGCCGCCCCGCGACCCCGGCCTCCTCGACGCATGGGCCGCGGGCCGTGCGCGCTTCGACGAGATCGGCTGCGCCGGGTGCCACGTCCCGACGCTCGAGCTCGTCGATCCGAAGCTCGACGCGCGGCAGCCCGCGGAGCCCGGCCAGGCTGCCTACGTCATCGATGTCGCGAAGGACGGCGACGGGCCGAAGATCGAGCCCAGGTACGCCGGAAGGGTCACGACCTACCTGGTCCACCTGTTCAGCGACCTCAAACGGCACGACATGGGGGCCGCGCTGGCGACTCCCGCGCCGCAGGGGACGATCCCCGCGAGCGTGTTCCTCACGCGTCCGCTCTGGGGGCTCGCCGAGACGGCCCCGTACCTGCACGACGGTCGCGCGCCGACCGTGCACGACGCGATCGTGCTCCACGGGGGCGAGGCGGCCGCGGCGCGCGACGCCTACCTGGCGCTCGACGAGCCCGCGCGCGCGAGCGTGCGCGTCTTCCTGACGTCGCTCTCGCGCGCGCCGAAGCTCTTCGTCCCATGACGCGGGTCCGTCTGCTGACGGCACTCCTGCTCCTCGCCTCGTGCGGGCCGAGCAACGAGCCGCCGCGGTGGCGCGCCGACTGTCCCCCGCTCGCGCGGCCGGCGCCGCTCGGCGAGGACGCGGCGCGCGAGGCCTACCGCCTGGCCGAGCGCCGGCATGCGCTCCGCCTGCGGGAGGCCGCGGCGCCGGGCTCCTTCCTCCGCGACATGCACGCGAGCCTCGACCCGAAGCGCATCGCGGCGGGCGACGAGTGTCTCTCGGAGCTGGCCGATCGCGGGCAGCTCGTCTTCGAGCACGAGTACGACTTCCCCGACGGGCTCGGCGGCGGAAAGGCGGCGAGCGCGCCGACCGGCCCGTTCCGGCGCGTGCACCAGGGACTCTTCGGCGGGCCGGAGACCATCTCCTGTCCGTCGTGCCACTGGATCGGCGGGCCGGCGGGCGCGGGGGCCGAGACCGACAACGCCTTCCTCCAGGGCGACGGCCAGCGGACGGCGAGCGGCGACCAGCGGAATCCGCCGGCGCTCGTCGCGCTCGGCGTCGTCCAGGCGCTGGCCGCCGAGATGACCCGCGACCTGCAGAAGGAGCGCGTCGACCTCGTGCAGGCGGCCGCGAGCGCCGGCGCCGGCCGCGAGGCACGGCTCACCACGAAGGGCATCGACTTCGGCGTCCTCCGCGCGTCGGCAAAGGGCGAGCTCGACGCGTCGGGCGTCCGTGGGGTCGACGCCGACCTGGTGGTGAAGCCCTTCGGGTGGAAGGGGACCGCCGCGACCTTCGCCGACTTCGCCGCCGAGGCGCTCCAGGTGCACATCGGCATCCAGAGCGACGAGCTTCTCGCCACCGCCTCGCGCGAGGTCGTCGGCGACGGGAAGGATCCCGCCGACCCCGACGCGGACGGCGTCCGGGGAGAGCTCGGCCGCGGGCCGTTCACCGCGATGATGGCGCATCTCGCGCTCCTCGAGATGCCGATCGTCGAGCCGCTGATCCAGGACCGCCAGCTCCCGGCCGCCGCGCAGGCGTTCCTCCCTCCCACGACGACGAGCTTCGCGGACGACTTCGCACGCGGTCGCAAGCAGTTCCACGATCTCGGGTGCGCGGCGTGCCACGTACCGATGCTGGTGCTCGAGAGCCCCGCCCTCGCCGTCGAGGGGATGCCACCGATCGACGTGTCACGCGAGATGCGTCAGCCCGCGCTCACGTGGGAGCCCGCGCTCAAGGGCTATCCCGTGTGGCTCTTCAGCGACCTCAGGCGCCACGACATGGGGAAGATCAACGCCGCCCAGCACGTGCAGCGCGGCGTCGCGCCGAACGATTATCTCACGCCGCGGCTCTGGGGCGTCGCCGATTCGGCGCCGTACCTCCACGACGGGCGCGCGCCGAGCTTCGACTATGCGATCGCCGGCCACGACGGCGAGGGCTCTGCGGCGCGCGCGGCATTCGTGGCGCTTCCCTTCGAGGAGAAGGCCTCGCTCAGAGTCTACCTGATGTCGCTCCGGCGCGAGCCGCGGGTGGTCGTCCCCTGAGCGCCGCGCCGCTTGGCGCGCCTGAGGACGTAGAGGTCGATCACGCCGACGCCCACGTTCCCGTCGACCGGATGGCGGAGCGAGCCGATCAGCAGTGCCGGGCGGCCGCGTCCGTCCGGATCCGGCGCGCGGCGGATGTGCCACCCGAACCAGCAGTCCGCCCCGTCGCCGTACAGGACGTCGAGGACCTTCCCGCTCCGCCCGGAACGGAGCTCGACACGGCCGACCTTGTCGGCGCTGCCACGTCGATGCCAGGGCGCGCCGATGGCGAGGTCCTCGACGCCGTCG